>JABSRK010000078.1:8582-12668 GCA_013213915.1 Planctomycetota bacterium | reverse complement strand
CCCGTGACCCGTGATGACTTCGCCCGGTTCAGCGAGAACGCCGCCGACGAAAACCCGGGTCGCGCAGAACACCGCTCGGGACTCGTGGCCCTCGCCGTCATTGCCGCCCTCCGCGCCGGCGACGCCAGTCCGTGGGTCGTCCGCGCGGCGCGCTATCTCGTCGGGAAGCAGGACCCAGAAGGCAAGATCGGCGAACCGAGCCAGGGCTGGAGCTACAGCCACATCCTCTCGTCGGAGGCGCTGGTGCTGGCGTGGCACCTCCTCGGCAACGAGGAGTTCCGCATGCCGGCGAGCAAGGCGATCCAGGTCGTCCACGACGCTCGCAACTCGGGCGCCGCGGGCGGCTGGGGCTACGGCATCAAGCCCGGGGGGAGCGATACGTCGGTGACGGTGTGGGCACTGCGCGCGCTGCTCGCGGCGAAGATGGCCGGCATCGAAATCAAGGAGGACGCCGTGCGTGGCGGCATGGCGTTCATCGACTCGATGATGGGAGACAACGGGCGCATCGGCTATTCGGAGCGCGGGGGACTTCCGAGCCGAGGGGGAAGTCGCAAAGAGCGCTATCTTCCCGAACTCAGCGAATCGCTGACGGCGGCTGGACTCTCCGTGTTCCTTCGCTCTTCGGCGCTGAGATCGAACGATGAGCGCTTTCAGAAGGCACGTCGCCTCGTCCTCGAATGTCCGCCAGCGTGGACGTTCAAATCGCGGTCCGGAGCCGTCCTGATCGAGAAGCTGAGCTACGAGCAAAGAAGGAAGACGGTTAAGAACAAGCTCTCGACCCTGGACTTCTACTACTGGCAGCACGCGACGTCGCTGTTTCGCTCCTGGCACCTCGTCCGCGGCAAGACGATCCACCGCTCCAGCCACTGGAAGAGCTTCCCTTCACTCGTCGGGTCCCATCAGCGCAAGAGCGGCGACGCCAAGGGCAGCTGGGACCCGGACGACGCGTGGGGAAAGGACGGGGGGCGCACCTACGCCACGGCCATGCTCGCCCTCGCTCTGGCGAACTTCGAGTTCACCGTCGCGATGGTGGGTGAATAGCGACTCAACGCGCGGGCGACAGAGGCAGGGTGATCTTGAACCCAGCACCCTCTTCGTCCCGATCCATGAGTTCGAGATCGCCACCGAGGGCGCGGGCCAGGCCCCGGGCCAGCGCGAGACCCAGTCCGACACCGGATACGGGGCCCGCCTCGTGACGCTTGGCGCGCTGGTAGGGATCGAACAGCGTCGATCGCACGTCGTGCGGAATGCCGGGGCCACGGTCGCTGAATCGGATCTCCAAAAATCCGTTCCGCGGCGCGATGTCGAGCCGCAGGCCACGATCAGCGGCGTCGGCCGCGTACTTGCACGCGTTGTCGACCAGATTCAGGAAGATCTGCTCCACCGCCTGCACGTCAACCGCGACAGCCACTCCATCCAGGGTGCCGTGGTCCACGACGAGCTCCATACCGCCTTCAGCGGCGCGGCTGGACATGGGCGGGAGCAATCGGTCCACGAGGTCCGTGACCTCTATCCGCTCGGTGCGAACCTCCCGCCCGCCGCGCTCTATCTGTGAGTACAGCAGCACACTCTCGACGACGCGCGCCAGCCGCGCCGACTCTCCCTTCAGCGTCTCCAGGTACTCCTGGCGCGCCTCCGCCGAGGGAACCATCCCGTCGGCGAGCATCTGCGCGTACATCTGGAACGTCGTGAGCGGTGTCCGCAACTCGTGGGTCACGGCCGAGACGAACCTTCCTCGCCGCTCTGCGAGTTGGAGAGACGCCCGCAGAACCATCGCGACGCTGCCGAGCGCCGCCAGGATCGCGATCCACGTCACGAGCAAACCGACACGAGTCGGCGACCAGCCGATAGGGTCGGGCGACAGGAGCGCTCCAGGGCTCAGGACCGCCGGAACCGTTGCGAGCCTGCGCCCGGCGTCGGCCGCAGGCACGCCGTCCTTGGTCGCTGGTGTGCGCGCAGGCTCCAGGGTCGCTCCCGGAAAGATGTCCGCCACCTGCTCCAGCAACCAGGACCGGAGCGCCGGCCAGTCCCACCACTGCCCCTGGATCCACGACCTCCCCTTGGCCGCGACGCGACGCAGAAAGAACAGCTCCGGCTCCTCCCCCACGTCCACCCACACCGCCCGGAGCGGACCCTGTTCGACCGCCAGGTCGACCAGGGCGCGGTTGTCGTCGTTCCGCTGCTTGTTGATGATTCCCCGCACGAAGTTCTGCGTCGCGTTACGGGCGAGGTACTCGTTCTGGGTCCACGCCTGCTGCACCGCGTCGGCCTGCTGAAGCCTCTGGCCGCCCTGCAGGTTGCTCCCTTCGAGGACCCGGGACTGCTGCACCTCCACCTCAGCCCACTGCTGTGACAATGGTGTGCCCTCGAAGATGGAGACGAGCTCGCGAATTCGGTCCAAACTCCGCGCGCCGACGGCCTTCTTCCCCTCGCCTCGAACCTGGGGCGACGTCACGTCGCCGTCCGGACTCACCTCGAAGTGAAGACGGACAAAACGGGGCGTCGCGTCGCGCAACGGCGAAGGCAGCAAGAGCGAACTGTCGCGCGCCGGATTGCCCGGCGACTCGAAGGTCTGCGGTGGCGGGTAGTAGGCGAGATAGTGGAGATAGGGACGCGCCTCCTCCGGCGCCAAGAGCGGCGCGAGCGCCGCCTCGAGGCGGCCGAGCGCCACACGAATCGCTCCCTGGGTGCCGGCGTGGCTCCACGCGCGCGCCTCTTGCTCCTCGAGACGCAGCGCCTCCGCAGTCGTCCAGCCCATGCCGGCGAGCAGGGCTACCGCACAGAGCGTGAACAGGACCCAGGCCCGCGCCGTGCGCTGCATCACCCGTCCTCCTCACGGGCGAGCATGTACCCCTTGCCCCGCACGGTGACGATGACCTTGGGTTCGTTGGGATCGTCCCGCAGGCGTTCACGCAGTCGAACGACGTGCATGTCGACGGTGCGCGTCTGGATGCCCCGCGGGTCGAGGCCCCACACGCGCGACAGCAGCTCGTCGCGGGCGATGGCGCGCCCCGAGTTCGTCGCCAGGTAGTGCAGCAGCTCGGTCTCCTTCTCGGAGATCTCGGTGCTGGATCCGTCCGCGAAGCGGATCTCGCGGCGCTCGAAGTCGAGCGTGCGCCCGTTGATGTCAAAGGTGCCCATGGTCTGCGGACGCTCCGGAGAACGACGCAGCACGGCCTCCACACGCGCGAGCAACTCCTGCGCACTGAAGGGCTTCACCACGTAGTCGTCGGCACCCCCCTTGAGCCCGCGGACGCGGTCCTCCTCGGTTCCGCGTGCGGTCAGCATGATCACGGGGAGACCCGGCTTCGCGGCGCGGATCTCGTCGAGGACCGCGAACCCGTCCATGACGGGCAGCATGATGTCGAGCAGGACGAGATCGACCCCACCGAGGGCCGCCTGCAGACCAGTAGCCCCGTCCGCTGCTTCGCGAACGTCGTGGCCCGCGAACGCGAGCGCGTCGACGAGTCCGCGCCGGATGGCGGAATCGTCTTCGACGACGAGGATGGTGGAAAGCGGCATGGACTGCTCCTCCTCCCTTTATCTACGAATCTGCCGTACCCCGTGGGTAACGAGACGGTAACGAGCCGCGCCGACGGTACACTGGAACACCATGAGCCGGATGCGCGCCCTCCTCCTCCTGTCGATCTGCCCAGCGCTACTGGGCCAGATCCCCATGGCGCCCGGCGGCGAACCGGCCCTTCGTATCCGTATTGCGGCCTCCTATCCGGCGACTCTGAAGACGCTCCTCATCGACCACGGCTACGACGCCGACTGCTTTCCCACCGGCACCCAGTCGGTTCAGTTGGTCGCCAGCCAGGCCGACTTCGACCTGCTCCGGGGAGCCGGGTTCGCACCGGAAGTCGTCCAGCGAGCGCGGCCGCTGCGCCTGGCTGCCGGTGTCCGCAACGGCAATCCCATCCCGACCGGCTACAACGACCTCGCGGCCATCTATGCCTCCATGAACGCGACCGCATCGACGTACCCGAACCTGGCCGCCGTCCACGACGCGACAGCGACCTGGGGTCCAGGATCGACGTTCGAAGGCCGCCCTCTCAATGTCATCAAGATCTCGGACAACGTGAG
>JABSRK010000078.1:0-8572 GCA_013213915.1 Planctomycetota bacterium | reverse complement strand
CATGGACGAGGATGAACCGGAGGTCCTCTTCGTCGCCTGCCATCACTGCCGCGAGATCGTGACACCGGAGATCGGGCTCGACATCATCGGCCGGCTCACGACGGGGTATGGATCTGACCCGGCGATCACAGCCCTCGTCGACCAGTACGAGATCTGGGTGGCGCCGGTGTGCAATCCGGACGGCCTCGAGTACGTATGGAACGTCAACAACCTGTGGCGCAAGAACCGGAAGGACTTCGGGAACGGCGAGTTCGGGGTTGATCTGAATCGCAACTACGATCTGAACTGGCAGTCTTTGTGCGGCGCGAGCAACAACCCCACCAGCAACGTGTACCGCGGCCCTTCGCCCCAGTCCGAAGCGGAGGTCCAGACGATCGTCGGACTCTCGCAGGCCCGGAACTTCGCCAAGGTGATGGACTTCCACTCGTACGGCCAGGAGGTGCTGCAGGGCTACAACTGCGCGGCCATGCCCTCCCTCATCGACACCTGGATCGACAACGAGGCCGCGGCCCTCGCGAACCCCATCTCGTTCAACACGCGCGACCCGTCAGCTGACGGCGAGCACTACCAGTGGCAGATCAAGGCGAGCACGGCGTACGCCTTCCTCGCCGAGACCCACACGTCATTCCAACCCACCCACCCGTCGGCGCTCACCGAGGCGGCCGCCGTCTGGCCCATGAATCTGGCGTTCCTCCAGCGACCGCTCCCCCTGGTCGGTCATGTCACCGATGCAAGCACGGGCGCGCCCGTCGCGGCGGGTGTGTCCATCGTCGGGCTCACGTGGTCGAACGGCGAGACCCGTCGGTCGGAGCCGCAATACGGCCGCTATCACCTGAACCTGCCGGCGGGCACGCACCAGGTCCAGTTCGATGCACCCGGCTACGCGCCACAAACGGTCACCGTGACGACGACCGGCAACGGAACGACGGTCCAGGACGTGATGCTCATGCAGGGCGGCCCGTTCGCGTTGGCCGCATTCACGTCCGGCGGCGGGGTCGGCGACTTCACCATGGACCTGTACAACCTCCCCCCAGGGACCGGAGTCGGGTTCACCCTGTTCAGCCTGCAGACAGCGCAACCCGTCGGGACAGGGGGCCTGTTCGGCCTGGCCCCCGACCTCCTCACGATCGAGAGCCTGGTCTCGCCCCCCGGACCGACCAACCCCCTGCACTGGTCCCAGCCGTTCGTCCCCGGCGTCTTTCCCCTGGGCCCCCTCACCCTGCCACCGGGAACGGTCCAGATCCCGGCCGGGACGCGGGTCGACGGCGTCGCCATCGCTGCGACGCCGGCCTACCTGCAGCTACTCGCCCAGTCGTCCGTGGTGCGGCTGACGTTTTAGCCCTCGTTGCCGTGCGGATCTCGCGCCTTCCAGCGAGCGACGGGTCTGACGTCGAGCAGGATCCTGCTTCTTGGGAACGGTCTGGGTCGATACTGTGAGCAGGCATGAGAATCGCCAGCCTGATCGCCTGCGCCCTCCTCGTCCTCGCCGGCTGCGCAGACGAAGAGCCTGACGCTCCGCCCCACGGCCCCATCGCGTTCGAAGACGTGACCGCGGCTTCGGGCGTGGACTTCCGCCACTTCAACGCGGTGCGAGGCTCGGTGCTGCCCGAGGACATGGGATCGGGCGCGGCGTGGGGGGACGTGGACGGAGACGGATTCGAGGACCTCTACCTGGTGAACTACGCCGGTCCGTTGCTGGCGTCCCTTGAAGAAATCCGACAGCGACCCGGCAACCGGCTCTTTCGCAACAAGGGTGACGGCACGTTCGACGACGTGACCAGCACGTCCGGCCTCACGCGTAGCGCCCGCGATGCGGCTGCGCTGCTCGCCGACCTGGATAACGACGGCGATCCCGATCTCGTCGTAACGGGCCTCGACGGCTGCGCCCTGTACCGGAACGACGGCGGCATGTTCACTGACGTGACCCAGGGCTCGGGGGTCGACACCGTCAAGGGAATGGCCCTCGGGCCAGCTCTCGGAGACTACGACTTAGACGGCGACCTGGACCTCTACATCCCTTGCTACGTCACGTTCCCGACCGAGAAGGCGCGCGACCGACGGATGGTGGGCGGCCGCCCCGAACCGTGGACCACGCCCGCAAGCTACCCACCTCAGCCGAACGTTCTGCTGCGCAACGAGGGTGGGCTGCGGTTTTCGAATCGAGCCGCCGAGGCGGGCGTGGTCAACGAGCGAGGACGGTCCATGCAGGCCGTATTCGTCGATCTCGACGGCGATCGCTACCCCGAGCTGTTCGTCGGCAACGACCAGTCGCCCGACATCCTGTTCCACAACAAGGGCGACGGCACCTTCGAAGACGTCAGCATGAAGAGCCGCCTGTGGGACCCGCGCGCCAGCATGGGCGTCGGCGTGGGTGACATCGACGGCGATGGCGACATGGACCTCCACCTGACGCACTTCGTCCAGGAACCGCCGGCGCTGATGCGCAACGATTCGCGCCGCCCCGGCGGCGACCGTCCGGCGCGCCTGCTGTTCCAGGACATCGCTGACGAGTCGGGACTGCTCAATGCGTGGTACCGCAGCCTGGTGGGCTGGGCCACCGCTCTACAGGACCTGGACAACGACGGTGACATTGACCTCATCGCGTTCCACGGGAGCACAATCGAGGACGAGCTCACCCAAGACGTGTTCACCAATCCCAAGCTGCTACCCCAGAGGCCCATGATCCTCGCGAACGACGGCGCCGGGAAGCTGACGGACGTCCGCGCAGGCGGTGGTCCGGTCTTCGAAGAACGCATCGTCGCCCGTGGCGGAGCGTTCGCTGATTTCGACCAGGATGGGCGCGTCGATGCGGTCGTCAACGTGCACAACGGACCCGCCCGGCTGCTGCGGAATACATCCCCCGGCCATGCCTCCTGGATCCGCGTCCGCCTCGTGGGCAAGCGGTCCAACCGGGACGGCGTGGGGGCCGTGGTGGAGGTCGATCTGGGCGACCGCGTGCTTCATCGGCAGGTAATCTGCGGATCGAGCTACCTCGCTGGTGACTCCCTCGCGGTATCCTTTGGTCTGGGAGACGCCACGCCGAAGCGGCTCATGGTCACGTGGCCCGTGAGTGGCCAGACACAGGTCGTGGAAGCACCTCCCACGAGACAGACCATCACCGTCACGGAACCCGAATGATGAGACATTCCGCCAAGACGCTCCTCGTTGTGGGCCTCGCCCTCCTCGTCGGGGGTTGCGATGACGACCCCACCCCTGCGGAGGAGGGGAACGGTCACGGAACGACGAGCCCGACGGGCGGCGTGCTCGAGACCGACCCCATTCCGTACCGCGCCAAGGGCTCCAAGCCCGCCCTCGACAAGCCCGAGTTCCGCGCCGCGGACGACGTCCCCCTCCCCTACGGTCTCAACGTCATCGGCGTCGTCATCAACGGCGAGGCGAAGGCGTATCCGACGATGATTCTCAACCAGCACCAGGTCGTGAACGACTGGCTCGGGGGCGTTCCCATCGCCCCCTCCTGGTGAAGCAGCGAGCAGACGGTCATGGTTCATGACCGGCGCGTGGGAGACAGGGTTCTCGAACTCGAGATGTCCGGGGCCGTGAAGCTCGGCAACCTCATCATGTACGACAAGGCAACCGACACCCGTTGGCTACAGGAGACGGGCGAGGCGCTGCAGGGAGAGCTGACGGGAAAATCCCTCCGAGCGCTCGAGGACGCCCAGGTCGAGAAGGCTATCTCGTGGGGCAAGTGGAAGAAGCTCCACCCCAAGACGCTGGTCCTGTGGTGCGGCCACTGCGTCGACGAGGGCAAGTGATCCGTGCCGACGACCCGCTGCGACGTCGTGATCGTGGGCGGCGGCATCGTCGGACTCGCCACGGCGCGCGCGGTCGCTGACACCGGCAAGAAGGTCGTCGTCGTCGAGGCCGAACAACGCATCGCGACCCACCAGACCGCCCGTAACAGCGGCGTCATCCACTCTGGCCTCTACTACACCCCGGGCTCGACCAAGGCCGCCAGTTGCCGCCAAGGCGCCGACGCGCTCTACGCCTACTGCGACGAGCGAGGCATCCGTCACGAACGATGCGGCAAGCTCGTGGTCGCGGGGACCGACGACGAGGTGGCAGCGCTCGATGAGCTCGAGCGGCGAGGCAAGGCAAACGGCCTCCAAGACATGAAACGTCTGGAAGTCGAGGAGCTCCGCGAACGCGAACCGCACGTCGCCGGAGTCGCCGGGCTCTGGGTCCCCCAGACCGGCATCGTCGATTTCGTCCAGGTCGCTCACGCCTACGCCGATGATGTGCGGGCACGGGGCGGTGAAATCCGGACGGACGAGAGCTTCGTGAACGCGACCCGGTCAGACGGTGGCACCGTGGTCACGACCACATCCGGGGAGATCTCTGCCGCAGTCTTCGTCAACTGCGGTGGCCTGCACGCCGACCGCATCGCCACACGTTGCGGCGTCGATCCACTCGTTCGGATCGTCCCGTTCCGCGGCGAGTATTACGAGCTCCTCCCCCATCGCCGCTCGTTGGTCAAGAACCTCATCTACCCGGTACCCGATCCGAAGCTCCCGTTCCTCGGCGTGCACCTGACGCGCCACGTCGACGGATCGGTCTCGGCCGGGCCCAACGCCGTCCTCGCTCTCAAGCGCGACGGCTACGGTCGCTTCTCGTTCTCGCTGCGCGACTTCGTCGGCACGGTTGCGTATCCCGGATTCTGGAGGCTCTCGCGGCGTTATTGGCGCACCGGTGCATCTGAGTGGATGCGTTCTGTGAGTAAACGTGCATTCGTCGCCGCCATGCGACGCCTCGTCCCTGAGATCTGCGCCGCTGACGTTCGTCGCGCCGGCTGCGGCATCCGCGCCCAGGCCCTCGAACGGGACGGCACGCTCGTCCACGACTTCCGCATCGCCGCGTCAGACGGCCAGATCCACGTCCTCAACGCACCCTCGCCGGCTGCCACCGCATCGCTGAGCATCGGAGCGACGATCGCTCGGATGGCGGTCCGCCAGCGTTCGCTGTAAGGCTGACGATCCACGAGCTCCGCGTACGGCGACGCGCAACCGGCGAGCAGGAGGATGGTGATCGTCCACGACCGGAGTCACATCAGCTCGGCTCTAACTCCAACCTATTAAAAAGGATATGGCCCCACCTCTCAGCGCGTCGCGGCGCCGGAACGGAACAGAGTCGCGTCAGGCCTGTCGCGGGTAGGATGCGCCGCCATGGGCACAACCACCCTTGTCGTGCTCGTGGCCATCGGCCTCGCGATCGCGGTCACGCCCCACGTTCTCTCATCTCGCCGCGGCGTGAAGCGGTCGCTCACGACCTGGATCCTGTCCATGATGGGCGTGGGGATTCTCGTCGGGTCGTGCTTCCGGAACTTCTCCATCGAGACGTTCAGCCCGCAGCCGGCGCAGGCTGACGGATCCGTGGCGGGGCCGTTCCAGGTCCCCGCCGGATCGTCGTTCACAGCCGACGTAGGCTCGGGGCCCGTCACGATCCTGGTCTCCAACGAAGCGCGGACGATGACCGCGGCCGAGGTGGTCGTCGCGATCAACGGCGCCGAGACCCCGCACCCGGGTATTCGCGCGCTCCACGCGCAAGGCCGGGTCTCGGTAAAGAGCACCGCTAACGGCGACACCGCACGGCTGTCCCTCGGCGAGGGAACCGGCGGGCTCACCCTGCTGGGCCTGCCGTCCGAGAATCACGTCGGCTCGGGCGCGTCTGAATCCACCGTTCGCGACCTCCATGAGTTCATGCGCGACATCTTCATCAATGCGCTGAAGATGATGATCGTCCCGGTGATCTTCACGTCGATCATCGCAGGGATGTTGAGCCTGGGGTCGGCCGGACTCGGGCGTCTCGGTCTCAAGACCATCGCGTACTACATGGCGACAAGCCTGCTGGCGATCGTCGTCGGGCTGATCATCGTCAATGCGATCGCGCCCGGCGACGGAGCGGTCATCACGCTCGAAGACAAACCGGAGGGCTTCGAGCAGACGGCGACCCAATCGACTTCGGATTTCCTGTTCAACTTCTTCCGCAACCTCATCCCGACCAACCCGGTCAAGGCGATGGTGGACGGGAAGATCCTCCAGCTCATCTTCTTCGCGCTGTTCCTCGGCTACTTCATCAACCGGTTGCCGTCCGACGACATGCGGCGCACGCTGTCGACGTTCTTCAACGGCCTGTTCGAAGTGATGTTGCTCATGGTCCGGACCCTGCTGTGGCTCGCGCCCGCAGGGGTCTACGCGATCTTCGTCAAGATCATCGCCGAGACAGGGCCGGAGGTCTTCGTCGACCTGGGCTGGTACGCCCTGTGCGTGTTCGCCGGGCTCATGGTCCACGCAGCCGTCACCCTGCCCCTGTTTCTCAGGCTGATCGGTCGCGTGAGCCCGTGGCGTCACTTCAAGGCCATGAGTCCGGCGCTGCTGACCGCCTTCTCGACCTCGTCCTCCTCGGCGACCTTGCCGATGACGCTGCGTTGCGTCGAGGAGCGGGTCGGCGTGTCGAACCGGACGAGTTCGTTCGTGCTGCCCCTCGGCGCCACGGTCAACATGGACGGCACCGCCCTGTACGAATGCGTGGCCGCCATCTTCATCGCCCAGATCTACATCACGCAGGGAGAGATGCCGCCCCTGGAATTCCAGCAGCAGCTTCTGGTGGTGTTCACGGCGCTGGCTGCGTCGATCGGTGCGGCGGGGGTTCCCATGGCGGGCATGGTGATGCTGGGAATCATCCTCCATGCTCTCGGCATGCCGCTCGAGGGGGTCGGTTACGTGCTCGCCGTCGACCGCATCCTCGACATGTGCCGCACCACCGTGAACGTCTGGAGCGACTCGTGCGGCTGCGTGGTCATCGCGCGCACCGAGGGCGAAGAAGGCGTCCTGAAGACGTGGCCCCCGAAGCCGCTGGCCTGACGACTCCATGCGAAGCCAGATCACCTTGAACACGCGCGGGCGCGGCCTCCACGAAGTCACGGACATGGTGCGGGACGAGGTCCGGCGATCGGGCGTGCATGAGGGATTGTGCTGCGTCTATCTCCGGCACACGAGCGCGTCCCTGGTGATCCAGGAAAACGCCGATCCGTCTGCCGCTCGGGACCTGGAGGCCTGGTTCAATCGCGCGGCTCCCGACGGCGATCCGTCGCACACGCACACGGCCGAGGGACCGGACGACATGCCGTCCCACATCCGCGCGGCAATCACCCGCACCTCGGAGACCTTCATCGTGGCGGACGGAGACATCGTCCGTGGCACGTGGCAGGGGCTGTTCCTCTTCGAACACCGTCACGCCCCTCACGTGCGCAAGCTCGACCTGATGATCACCGAGGGTTGACCGGGCTCACCCGGTGGCGATCGTTCAGATGCCCATGGCGTGGTAGCCGCAGTCGACGAACATCACCTCGCCGGTGACGGCCCGTGAGAGGTCGGACAGGAAGAACACGGCCGCATCCCCGATCTCATCCGCGCCGAGATTGCGCTTCAGGGCGGAGCGCTCCGCGACCACTTCGAGCATCTGTCCGAAGCCCTTCACGCCGGACGCCGCGAGGGTCTTGATGGGGCCTGCGCTGATGGCGTTGACGCGGTGCCCACGGGGGCCGACATCGGCCGAGAGATAGCGCACGCTCGCCTCGAGGGCGGCTTTCGCGGCACCCATCACGTTGTAGTGGGGGATGACGCGTTCGGCCCCGAGGTAGGTCAGGGTGAGGAAGCTGCCCGAACGCCCCTCCATGAGGGGAACTGCGCGCCGGACCAGGGCCGAGAAGCTGTACGCCGACACCTGCATGGCGATCTGCCAGTTCTCCAGGGTGGTGTCGTGGAACGGCCCCTCGAGCTCCTCGCGCTTGGAGAACGCCAGCCCGTGGACGAGGAAATCCAGGTGCCCCACCTGGTCCCGGATGGACGCGAAGACCGCGTCCATCTGACCTTCGTCCGTCACGTCGCACTGCAGCAGCAGGGGAGGTTCGGAGAGTTGCTCCAGGATCCGCTCGAGACCCCTCAGCAGACGCTCGTTCTGGTAGGTGAGCACGATCTTGGCGCCGTGGTGGTCAGCCGCCCGGGCGATGTGCCAAGCGATGCTCCGCTTGTTCGCGACGCCCAGGATGAGGCCGGTCTTGCCCTTCAGCATGCTAGAATCATAGGTCGCTAATCGGGCCGATCCAGCCCCGCTCTCACAATGCTGCCCACGGCGAGGGGGTGCCGGTCCGTTGGACCACGCCGTCCGAACCGCGATGGCGAGAGGCAGGAACGCGCGCCGGACTTCGTGGACCGAGATCGGTCGGGTGCTCGATGGTCAACATGAGGGTCGTCAATACCCGGATTTGCGAACCCTCAATAGGACCGGACGCCATCTGTGAGTTTGTCGACGTCCCTGCCCAATTCCACGAGGCCGCGGAGAACAGCGGCGGGGATCTTTCCATCCGCGGCGATGGGCACATCCAGGGTGACGGCCCCGCCTTCGGCATTGATGTGATCCACCCGATCCCTGAGCGTTGCCAGATCGAACCTGGGTTCCTCCCCTGCTCCCCAACCCTTGCTGACGGGCAGGAGCAGGTGCCAGACCACCCCTTCGGGCGCGGGAAAATTCAGCGGGGTCAGGAGTTTGCCCTGCC
>JABSRK010000077.1 GCA_013213915.1 Planctomycetota bacterium | reverse complement strand
GCGTCGCCTCGAAGCGCGGAAGCGGCAGCAGGAAGGGCGAGACGCTCTCCTTGTCCATCTGCGCTGCCGTCATGGGCGAATCAGGGACGTTGTTCACCTTCTGGGCGACGCCCTCGGGGCTGTAGGACTCGCCCAGGATGCTGCGCTTGTTGGGGAGGATGCCGTTTGCATAGGCGGCCGTTCCCCAGAAATGCGCTGACGTCGTCATCAGCGACTTGGAGACGTTCAGCACAGCGGCTGGGTGGCAGCCGCCGCAAGCCTGGTTGGCCACCCGCAAGTCGCCCGGGTTCACGAACCGGATCCAGACCGGGTCCTCCTTGTTCAGCAATGCGTAGCTCTGCTCGGGATTCGCCGCGCTTTGCTCCCCATCCCGGGACCACGCATCCGGGAAACGAGGCCGCGGATGCGCCTCCTCCTTCGTCTTCCCCTTGTCGTTACCCCCGTGGCAATCGATACACCTGAGCGTGATCCCGCCCAGGGAACTCTGGTGCGGATCACCGACGTTCTGGTGGCATGCCACGCAGCCCTCGTTGCTCGCGCGGGCGGCGTCCTCCGGCTGCGCACGCAGGTCGACCAGCTCACCGTCGAGGTTCACGTGCTGCGGGGGCACGCGCTCGTAAGCGGTCCACGATTGATCCGCGCACCCGGTGAACACGGGCACCCCCACCAGCAGGGCCACGACGGACAGCGTCAACACCCTCTTCATCTTCCGCCCCCCTCTACCAGGTCAGCGTCACTTCGGTGAACGCGTGCCAGAGCAGGTCATCACTCTCGTAGATCTTCCGGAGTCCGGCGCCGGGCCTGAGAACAGACCCGCCGAACGTCAGGATGATGTTGTTTGTGAGCAGCGGCCGATACTGCACACCGAGCAGCGCCTCGACCCCGATGTCCTGGGGGATGTCCTCCAGTTCGATAAACGTCTCGAGCGAATCCGTGGTGCTGAACCGCAATCCCTGGATCGCCGCCGTCATCTTCACGGTAGGGGTCACTTCGATGGCGGTGCCGAGGCCGGAGATGATGATGCCCGGGTTTACGAACGCCGCCTGGCCCTCGAACTTCGACGCCTGGAGATCCGCGAGCGGGCTCAGTCGGTTCGTCAGGAACGTCCCCAACAGGGGGACCGCCTGACGGTTCCAGTAGGAGAACTCGCCGCCGGCGAAATTCGGGGCATCGACGATGGCGTCGAACCCGTTGCCCTGGCCGTCGCGCGGATCGGTGTCGCCTGACCCGTAGAACGCGTAGGCCTTGAGGCGCAACCAGTCCCAGTCGTAGGACACCTCCACCGCCGCGAGTTGAGCGTCGATGTCGAGGTCCCGTGCGGCGATGGGGTCTTCCGAATCATGTCCCCACACCTGGTACACGGCGCCCGTGAGGTTGATCCGCCCCACATGTCCGTCGAACGCCCAGCCCAGGTAGTAGGCATCGATCTCGTGTGGCTGGATGCCGCCGATGGGGGCCGGACGCGTGAGGAAATCGTTGTCGTTGAAGTGGGCCGACCCGTCGTCGTGACTCCAGTGGAACGACAACTCCTGGTTGATCCCCTTGAACGGAAAGTCGAAGCGATAGACGTTGGCGACGAACACATTCTGATCGCGCTCTTCGAACGTGTTCAACTCCGAGTTCGTGTCCTTCTCGAGCAGGTGGAACCACGCCAGGTTGTACTGCCACTTGTTGTCGTCCGCGTTACCGAACAGGCGGACGCCCAGGTTGATGTCGTCGAAGATGAAGCCCCGGAAGTCGCTTCGGAACTCGAGGATGCCCGCTTCAAACGACAGGAAGTCGAAGCGTTCGTTCCAGTCGAGGAGGTGGATCTCGACAAACGCTTCCTCGAGGGACAGGTCGGCGGTCGTGCGGTCCGTCCCGTCGGCGGGGTTTATGTTCACCACCCCGGTCTCGTTGACATCGAGATACGTCACGTTCGCCGCCAGCACAGCCCTCAACCGCCAGTCCACCGGCTTGAAAGACTGCTGGCCCTTGAACAGGTCGATCTCGAGCGCGGTGATGTTCAGGAGAAAGTTCTGGTCGCCGTCACCGAAGAAGTCCTCGTTATTGGGCACGGCGCCCGTGTTGCCCGTCGGGATCGGGACATCGCGCGTCTCGGCGACGGTAAAGCTCTCGAGTTGGAGCGCCAGGAACACGTCATCCCCGATGATGGGGTAGTCGCCCTTCAGCTGGTTGAGGTTGTAAGGATCGAGCGAACTCTTGCCCCTGTTGACCACGTATCCCGGATCAGACAGGGGCACCGGGTCGATGTTCCAGCGACTGAACACCGGCTCGAAGTGGGGCGGCTTCTCCTGAGGCTTCGGCTTCTCCTGAGGCTTCGGCTTCTCCTGAGGCTTCGGCTTCTCCTGAGGCTTCGGCTTCCGACTGGGCTCTGCGCGCGGCAGCGCCTCACGACGCCCGGTAGGGCGCGGCGTGACGGCACTCGTATCGCCCACACCCTTCGTGTCGGCGGTTTCCACAGACGGATCGGTGGACGCTGTCACCGCGACAGACGGCCCGCGTCCCGCATCCTGCGGCCGCAGACCGACTGTTCCGTAGCGAACAGTCTCTCCGCCCGAAGGGGCCGGCGCGTTGTCAGGCGGCGGATGATGCCCGCTGCCAGCGCAACCCGTCAGCAACGCGAGCGCGAGGGCACACACCACCCACGGCGTCGGGTACGGCCGAATCTTCGCGTCCATGGCCTGACCTCTTCCGGCGAGTCGGACGCACCGATGGCGTGCGCCTCCCACCCTGATTCCGCGGCCAGTCTAAGGGGGGCGCATAGCAGGTCAACGGCACCGACCCACACCCACGGGCGAACGTCCATCAGGCTGGCAGGTCCCTCTTTCTTGCTTTAGTCTGCGCGCAGGAACAGAAGTCGACGACCCTGAGGGGAGTTTGCGGCAGGAGGGTGAGGAACGCAGCAAAAACGGGCGCTGTCCTGCTGCTGCTCGTCGTTGGACTCAGCACGACATTCGGTTGCGGCGGCAGGGGCGGAGTGAACCCTGTCCTCTTCTCGCCGAACTTCGGAACCGTCGACCCCCTCACGTCAGCCGAGGTGACGACGATCATCTCGCGCGCCTTCGCTTCCATCGCGTCGCCGGATCTCCACATCGCCGTCGTCGATCGTCGGGGAGAACCCCTCGGTGTCCTCAGCAGCGGAATCGCAATAGCGGACGAAGACAACATCGCGTTGAGCATCGCACGCACCACGGCGTTCTTCTCGAACAGCCAGGCACCGCTCTCGTCACGCACGGTGCAGTTCATCTCGACCTTCCACTTCCCATCGACATTCGGTGGCCCCTTCGTCCCGTCCGTGTGTCCGGTGTCGGGGATCGCCCCGTGTCCCACGACCGCGATCGCGCCGCAGCAGACAACGACCGGCATCGCCGGCACTCCGCAGGGCCCCCTGTGGCAGATCAATGCGACCAACCGTGGGGCACCAATCGCCGATCCCGACGGGATGCCGAACGCCAACTTGCCGACCCAGACGGTGCCACCGACCTTCTTCCTGGCAGGGCAGGAGTACCCCCGTTCAACGAACGTCGACGGGACCTTCCCGAGTCCAGGGATCACCTTGCTCCCCGGAGCCGTGCCCCTGTTCAAGATGAACGTCGAGGGGACGATGCTCCGCCTCGTCGGTGGCGTTGGCGTTTTCAGCCGTCCCGGCGGCGCAGGAACCGACCCTGACATCCTCGGCGCCGAGTTCGCTGCGATCAGCGGCGCCAAGGGCAGCGGCGCGGTCGGAGACGAGAACTTCTTCCTGGCGATTCCGTCAGCGGGCGCCATCTATCTGAACGGGATCCTGCTCCCGTACGTCGAGCAGGAACCGCGCCGGGGGGGCGCGGTGCGGGGCGCCCCGGCGCCAGCGCCGGGCAGCCCCCAGTGGCTCGCCGGTCCGGTAGCGGGAGCCATTCCCCCGGACGGCTACCTGATCGCCCCACGCGGCAGCCCCTTGCCCGGGGACCTGACATCTGCCGAGGTCACGCAGGTCATTAACCAGTGCGTGGCGACGGCCAATCTGAACCGCTCGGCCATCCGGCTCCCGCTCGGTAGCTCGGCCAAGATCATCGCCACCGTCGTGGATACGCGCGGCCTGATCCTCGCCCACTTCCGCATGGAGGACACGCTCACGGACGCGATCGACGTCGTGCCGGCAAAGGCCCGGACCGTGGCGTACTACAGCCGCCCCGGGGGCCCCGATCCAGCCGATCGGTGGCCCGGCTTCCCGGTCAACGGCGCGACCGGGGTGGCCGTCACCAGCACGGCGCTGGGGTTCATGTCCCAGCCGTTCTTCCCACCGGGCATCGACTCGTCCGGCGTGGTGGGCCCGCTGTTCGCGCGCGCCACCCTGAACCAGTCCCCGGTGCTGGCGCCCCAGCTGCTCGCTGCCGCGCCCGACCCCGGTTACCAGAACGGCGCCATCTTCTTCCCTGGAGGTTGTCCTCTGTACCGGAACGGGGTCCTCGTGGGAGCGCTCGGCGTGTCCGGGGACGGCGTCGAGAACAACGACTTTATCGCCGCCGGTGGCGCCATGTCGTTCGAGCCGCCGCCGGCGCTGCGCATCGATAACTTCTTCTTCATGGGCGTGCGACTCCCCTATCTGAAGTTCCCGACCAACCCCTGACCGTCCGCGGCGCACGATCGCTCCCCAGAAGCGGTCGCGCCCCTTGGGACGCGGCCCCAAACTCCTACAGTGGACGCTCCGGAGAACCCCCATGAACGATCTGCTGAAGTCCCTCGGGATCGATGAAGTCAACCACGGCGCGCACGACGGCGCGGAGTGGATCGAGACGCCGGGTGGCGACGAGCTCGTGTCGTACAGCCCCACCAGCGGCGACAAGCTCGCCGCCATCGTCCAGGCAAACGAAGAGACCTACGAGACGCTCATGGAGCGAGCGCAAGCGGGCTTCTCCAAGTGGCGTTCCATGCCCGCTCCCGCCCGCGGCGAGGTCGTCCGGCAGATGGGCAACGCCCTGCGCGAGCACAAGGAGGCCCTGGGCAAGCTGGTCAGCTTGGAGATGGGCAAGATCGCGACGGAGGGCGAGGGCGAGGTGCAGGAGATGATCGACATCGCCGACTTCGCGGTCGGTCTGTCCCGGCAGTTGTACGGGCTGACCATGCAGAGCGAACGACCCGGCCATCGCATGTACGAGCAGTGGCACCCGCTCGGCGTGATCGGCATCGTCACCGCTTTCAACTTCCCCGTGGCGGTGTGGGCCTGGAACTCCATGCTCGCTGGCGTGTGTGGCGACGCCATGATCTGGAAGCCGTCGTCCAAGACGCCGCTGTGTGCCATCGCGACACAGAAGATCATCGAGCCGGTCGTGAAGGAACACGGCATCGAAGGTGTGTTCTCCATGATCATCGGACGCGGCTCCTCCATCGGCGAGAAGCTCATCAGCGACCGCCGTGTGCCGCTCATCTCGGCGACGGGTTCGTGCCGCATGGGTCGCCGTATCGGCGAGGTCGTCGCCAAGCGTCTCGCCCGCAGCCTGCTCGAGTTGGGCGGCAACAATGGCATCATCGTCATGGACGACGCCGATCCCGAGCTGGTCCTGCGCGCCGTCCTGTTCGGCGCGGTGGGCACAGCCGGGCAGCGGTGCACCTCGACCCGCCGGTTGTTCCTCCACGAGAAGGTCCACGATCAGATCGTCGAGCGCCTGGTGAGAGCCTACGGTTCGGTGACCATCGGCGACCCACTCGACCCATCCACGCTCATGGGACCGCTGATCGACGACGGCGCAGTCAAGGACTACAAAGAAGCGCTCGCGCAGGTCACCGAGGAGGGCGGCGAGATCCTCTGCGGCGGTAGCCCGGTCGACGGGCCAGGCAGCTTCGTGCAGCCGACCATCGTCAAGGCGCACCGGGACATGAACATCGTGCGCGAGGAGACCTTCGCGCCGATCCTCTACATCTTCCGAGTGAGCTCGTTCGAAGAGGCCCTCGAGATCCACAACTCCGTGGACCAGGGCCTGTCATCCGCGGTCTTCACCAACAACCTCCTGACCGCCGAGCAGTGGCTGTCCCCGGCGGGCTCCGACTGCGGCATCGCCAACGTCAACATCGGCACCTCCGGCGCCGAGATCGGCGGTGCCTTCGGCGGCGAGAAGGACACGGGTGGCGGACGCGAAGCCGGGTCTGACTCCTGGAAGGTGTACATGCGTCGCCAGACAGTGACCATCAACTACACCGACAACCTGCCCCTCGCCCAGGGAGTCAGCTTCGACGTCGACTAGTCCGAGTTAACAGGTACAGGCCTACACCCACTCGTTGACGCGGGGCCACGAAGCGACCACCGAAGTCCCTTCGACGACGTGGTAGCTCGCGTAGGCGGCGGCAGTCATGCAGGCGTGGTTCGGGAGGATGCGGACGCGCGAGCCGAGGGGTAAGCGCTCAGCGTCGGCGCCGGGCCCGCGAACGAGGCCGTGCTCCTGATACGCCTCCTCCACCTTGAGGCCTTCCATGACATCACCCGAGAGGTCGGCCACGAGGCCGTAGCCGCAATCCCCCTCGGGACCGAGCGACCGGGTGCTCCGGTCCTTGGACAACGCCATGCCACCCGCATCGACGAGGACCGTACCGTGAGCCGGCTGGTGACCGATGACGGTCGCGAGGACTGTCGCGGCCACGTCCTCGACCGCGCAGCAGCCGAGCGCCACCTGGTAGAGGTCGTGGAAGACACAGACCCCGGCGCGAGCCTCGGTAACCCCGTCAAGATGCGACGCATGGACGAGGGTGGGCGTCGATCCGACGCTCACGATCTCGCACGGCACGCCGGCCTCCTCGCAGCACGCCGCCGCATGAACGACGGACGCCCGCTCGTCCTCGGCGATCGCCACGATCTCGTCGGCAGACCGCGCCTCGTAGGCGTGGCCACCGTGAGTATAGACGCCATTGAAGCGCGTCCCGGGCCCGCCGTTGAGGGCACGGGCGAGCGCGACGATGGCCGCGTCGTCCGGCAACAGCCCCGACCGATGCTCGCCGCTATCGATCTCGACGAGCGCGTCGAAGATCACACCTAACTCCGCCTCCCGCAGAGCTTCCATCGCGGCGGCGCTGTCAATCGACAGCCGCACCGTGGTGCCGCCTTCGCCGATCGCCGCGATCCGCCCCAGCTTGTCCGGTGTCACTCCCACGGCGTACAGGATGTCCGACACCCCGTGGCTGGCGAAGTACTCCGCCTCCTTCACCGTGGAGACCGTGATCCCGTGTGAGGTCGCCGACGGGATCAACCGCGAGACGTCGATGGACTTGGCTGTCTTCAGATGGGGCCGGTAACGAACCCCAAGGGCGGCGCACCGGTCTTCTGTGCGCTGGATATTCGTGTCCATGCGCGACCGATCGACGATCAGCGCCGGGGTCTGGATCGACGAGAGGTCAGCGTCCGAGGATGTCACGGGACGCGCGAACCACATGGTCCGCCGTGATGCCATACTTCTTGAACAGGGTCTGCCACGGCGCCGACGCACCGAAACGATCCACCGTCACGAACGCCGCCGTCGCGCCGGCCCAGCGCTCCCACCCCTGACGAATGCCGGCCTCGACCACGACGCGGCGCGTCACGTTCGGGGGCAACACCTCGTCGTGGTAGGAGGCGTCCTGCGCCTCGAAGAGCTCCCAGGATGGCACGCTGACCACGCGGGCGCGGACCCCATCCGTCGCGAGCGTCTCCCAGGCCTCTACTGCGATAGAAACCTCGGAACCAGACGCCAGGAAGATGACCTCCGGATCTCCGTCCTCGGCATCGGCGAGGACGTACGCGCCGCGCGCGACGCCCTTTGCCGGTCCGAACGCCTCGCGATCGAGCGTCGGGACACCCTGCCGCGTCAGAACGAGCGCGCACGGCCCCTCGCAGGTCATGGCCGCCTTCCACGCCTCACGTGTCTCGTTGGCGTCTCCCGGACGCAGCACGGTCAGTCCCGGAATCGACCGCAGCGCGGCGAGATGTTCGACGGGCTGGTGCGTCGGGCCGTCCTCCCCCAGTCCGATCGAATCGTGGCTGAAGATGTACCGGGTCTTCAGCCCCATGAGCGCCGCGAGGCGGATCGAGGGCCGCATGTAGTCGCTGAACACGAGGAACGTTGCCCCGTATGGGATGACGCCGCCATGCAACGCCATGCCGTTCATCACGGCCCCCATGCCGTGCTCACGAACGCCGAAGTGGACGTTGTTCGGGATGCCCTCCCGCTGGTCGTAGGACGCCTTGTCCTCTTGCCAGGAGTTGTTCGACCCAGCCAGATCGCAGGATCCGCCGACGAGGTTGGGGACTTGCGCGGCGAGCGCGTTCAGCACCTTGCCGCTCGCCTTCCGGGTCGCGAGACCCTTGGCGTCGGCGGCGAAACCGGGAAGCTCCGCGTCCCAACCCGACGGGAGTTCCCCTGCGATGGCCGCATGGAGCGCGGCGGCATCCGCCGGAAACGCGTCCCGATAGAGGTCGAATCGCTCGTCCCAATCGGCCCACAGGGTCGCGCCGCGATCACGTACCTCATTGGCGAGAGCGGACACCTCCTCCGGCACGTGGAATGGCTCAGGCGGAAACCCCATGATCTCCTTCGTCTTCGCGATCTCCTCCTCGCCCAGGGGAGCCCCGTGCGCTGAAGACGAGTCCTGCTTGTTCGGAGCCGGATAACCGATCACCGTCCTGACGCGAATCATGGACGGGCGCGACACCTCGTCAGCGGCCTCCTTTGCGGCGGCCTCCAAGGCGTCGAGGTCGGTGCCGTCTTCCACGGTCGACGTGTGCCAGCCATACGCCTCGTACCGCTTGAGGACGTCCTCCGAGAAGCTGAGATCCGTGCCGCCATCGATGGTGATGCGGTTGTCGTCCCAGAAGAGGATCAGCTTTCCGAGTCCCAGGTGACCCGCGAGCGACGACGCCTCCGACGCGACGCCCTCCATCAAGTCGCCATCGGACGCGATACCCCATACGCGGTGGTCGATGATCGCGTGTCCCGGTCGGTTGAAACGGGCGGCCAGGTGCCGCTCCGCCATCGCCATGCCGACAGCGTTGCCGATGCCCTGCCCAAGCGGGCCCGTCGTCGTCTCCACCCCCACTGTGTGCCCGTACTCGGGGTGACCAGGTGTCCGGCTCTCCCACTGCCGGAAGTTCTTGATGTCGTCGAGTGACACGTCATAGCCGCAGAGGTGCAGCAACGCATACTGCAGCATGGACGCGTGGCCGCATGAAAGAACGAAGCGATCGCGGTCGGGCCAGTCCGGGTGATTCGGATCGTGCCGACGCACGCGACTGAAGATGACGTGGCCGAGCGGCGCCAACGCCATGGGCGTTCCCGGGTGACCGGAATTGGCGGCCTGCACGGCGTCCATGGACAGACACCGGATGGTGTTGACTGCTGCTTCGTCTTGTGCGGGGGACATCACGCAACCTCCCCGGAAGGCCATCGCCCTCCGGCGACGTTCTACCACGCACGCCCCAAGCCCCACAGAGCCCTCGAACCGTGCTCATTGGGGATTGGCTGTGGAGAACCGGGCGCGAAGCGCGTCGTCTTCCCGCGTGCGCTGACGCGCGCACCCACACCCTCCACCACTGATGCAGCCGTGGGCCGGAGCGCGCGGCGAAACCAGCTGCTGGCGCCGCCGGCGGCGCGCTTCCGAGTGTCCTCCGTGGCGGTCACAGACAAGCGGCAGGCCGTCTCCAGAGCAGGACACGGCGCCCTCCCGGGCCCCCCAACGGGGCTCTCAGTGAAACGCATATCCATATTCACATCAGTTGTTTAAGGACAGTTCGGACCTACTCCCGCGAGCTTTGGCACGCCCCCTGCTTTGTCTTGGGTGTCCCCCGACGGGTCAGCAGGCCCAGGGAACGACGACAGAACACCCCCCGGGCGACCGGGACAGCCGGAGAATGAGCCATGAAGACCAAACTCCTCATCACCGCACTCACGGGACTCCTCGCACTCTCCCTAGCGCCGACCACGAACGCCCAGGGCGGCTTCAACTTCTCCTTCGGTAAGCACCGGCGCGGGAAGCACATCGGCTTCAGCCTGAACCTCCCGTTCGGCGGGCGTCACTACCGCACCCATCGCCACGTGCACCTTGGCTCATGCCGCCAGTGGGTGTCGGGACGCGTCGAGATCGTCCACGAGCGCGTCTGGGTCCCCGGATGCAGCCGCAGGGTCTGGGTCCAGCCCGTCTACCGCACGCAGTACGACCAGTGCGGCAACCCCGTGCAGATCCTCGTTGCCCCGGGTCACTACGAGGTCGTCCAGGACCGCGGGCACTACGAAACCCGTCCTCGGCGGGTCCAACGCGCCGGACACTGGATCTACGCCTGCGGCCACTAGTCCACGTAACACCTTCCGACGCGGGCCCCTCCGCGTCGGTGAACTCTCAAAGGGCAGAGGGTTCCCCGGCACTTCGGTGCCACCAGGCGGGACGCGCCGACGGCGCGCCCCGCCTTTTTGCTTGGTCCCCCCTGGCCCTGGTGGATGGCAGGGCAGGCCCAAACGCGCTCCCATTGCATTTCTGGGGAAGACCTCAGCCAACCGAACGGTCCACACCGTTGGATGAATGAGACCAACTTTCGCGAGCGGTCGCGCCCGTCCCGCAGGACGTCAGGTAATGACATGTGATTCGGACCACAGGCAGGCAAGAGCCGGATCACTTCCCGGGGGGAACATGTAGGACGCGAGGCGACCATCTCCGATTCGCGAACCGGGCCGGGTGCACCGACGCACCCGGCCCCTTTTTGTTGCACGACATGAGAACCCTCTGAAAGGCGCCCTCACGAGCCCGCCACGCTCTGAGGCGCCAGCGAACGTGGATTGTCGGGTTCTCCCCCTCGTCCCGTAAGATGTCACCGTGCGCCGCCCAGCCCTGGTGATTTTCATCGCTCTCGCCCCGGCCCTGGCCTGGGCTCAGCCGGTGTCCTTCAACCGCGAAGTCCGACCGATCCTGGCGGAGAACTGCCTCCCCTGCCACGGACCGGACGCCGGACAGCGCAAGGCCGGTCTGCGATTGGACGTCCGCTCCAACGTCATCGCTCAGCGGGACGGAGGTGCGGCGGTGGTCCCCGGAGCCCCCGAGACCAGCCTGCTCGTGGCACGGATCACTGCCCACGATGTCCGGCGGCGCATGCCCCCTGTGGACAGCCACAAGGAACTGGACCAGTCCGAGATCGCGACCCTGCGGCGCTGGATCGCGCAGGGCGCCGCATACGAATCACCATGGGCGCTGATCCCGCCGCAGCGGCAGCCGCCGCCATCGGTGACCGACACCTCGTGGGCGCACAACGACCTGGACCGCTGGTTGCTCGCCCGGCTCGAGGGTGAGGGGCTTCGCCCGGCACCAGACGCGGACGACGTCACCCTCGTCCGTCGGTTGTCCTTCGACCTGGCGGGGCTCCCCCCTTCTCCCGAGGAGGTGGCCGCATTCGCGCGCGATGACAGCGAGGGCGCCTACGAACGCATGGTCGATCGGCTGCTCGCCGCGGCGAGTTTCGGCGAGCGCCTGGCGATGTACTGGCTCGACCTCGTGCGGTACGCGGACACGGTGGGCTACCACGGCGACCAAGGGCACCAGATCGCGCCGTACCGAGACTGGGTCATCGACGCCTTCAACGGCAACATGCCCTTCGATCGATTCACCATCGAGCAACTTGCCGGCGACCTGCTCGACGATCCGACGCCGGACCAACTCGTCGCGACCGGCTACAACCGCGTCCTCCAGACGACTCACGAGGGCGGTGCGCAAGCGAAGGAGTACCTCACGATCTACGCCGCGGACCGCGTCCGCAATCTCGGGTCGGTGTGGATGGGCGCGACCACCGGTTGCACGCAGTGTCACGACCACAAGTACGATCCGTACACGACCAGGGACTTCTACCGCCTCGTCGCCTTCTTCGCCGACATTGAGGAAAAGGGAGACTTCGCGGGCAGCCCGAACGCCCTCATCACGACCCGCCCGCCAGAGCTGGTGATCGATCCCAAGACGAAACGACGGACCATGATCACGCGGGCGCGCAAGACTCCGCGGGAGGTCCGCGTCCTGCCCCGCGGCGACTGGCTCGACACATCCGGCGAGGTCGTCTCACCCCAGATCCCTTCTTGCTACGAACCGCTCCCCGAGACGAAGGGCCGCCTGACACGCCTGGACCTGGCCCGGTGGCTGGTGTCTGGCAAACATCCACAGACCGCGCGCGTGTTCGTCAACCGACTCTGGTACCTGTTCTTCGGTATCGGCATCAGCCGACGGCTCGACGACCTGGGAGCGCAGGGCGAGGCACCGGTCCACCCCGAACTGCTCGACCAGTTGGCGACCGCGTTCGTGGACAGCGGATGGGACGTGAAACATGTAGTCAAGATGATCGTCATGTCCCGCGCCTACCGACAGACATCACGGGTAAACGATGCCCTGCGCACCCGGGACCCGGACAATCGGCTGTATGCACGGCAGGGGAGTTGGCGGTTCCAGGCTGAGACGATCCGCGACAACGCCCTCGCCGCCGCTGGGACCCTCGTCCGCACGGTCGGCGGCGACAGCGTGCGTCCCTACCAGCCCAAGGGCCTCTACCGTCACCTGAACTTCCCTGCCCGCACCTACAAGCAACACAACGACGACCGCCAGTGGCGACGAGGGGTCTACGTCCACTGGCAACGGATGTTCTTACATCCCATGCTCAGCGCCTTCGACGCACCGACCCGGGAAGAATGCTGCGCCGAACGACCCGTGTCGAACACGCCCCGCGCGGCGTTGACCCTGCTCAACGACCCGACGTTCGTCGAGGCGGCCCGGTGCCTGGCGGCGCGGGTCCTGCGCGAAGAACGGAGCGACGCAGCGCGCCTGCGGCGCATGATCGCCCTGGCCACGTCGCGCCCCCACATCGACGGACCCGAAGCCGCCGTCCTCACCGGGATCCTGCGCCATCACCGAACGGCCTATGCCGCCGACATCGACGCTGCGCGGGCGCT
>JABSRK010000076.1 GCA_013213915.1 Planctomycetota bacterium | reverse complement strand
CGAAGGCCTCACGGTGTGTTCGGCATTGAAGTAGATGACGTTTTCATGGACGAGGTCTTTGCCCTGGTTCAGGTGTCGGATGAAATCCTTGACGCCCTCTGGATAGCTGAACACCACCACCTCGGCATCCTCCACCCGATCGTCGCGCAGCGTGATCCGAGCACTGGAGTTGAGGAACGCCAGCTCGCGCAAACGGGTCGACAACGTATCCGCATTGAATTCCGTCACGCCCATGATGGTCGGGTCGGCCTTGAACGTGACCTTGGTGCCCCCCAGGTCCGTGTCGGCGAGGACCTTCAGCGGCTCCGCGGTCGCGCCGCGCTCGAAACGGATGTGGTGGATCTTGCCGTCGCGATAGACCTCCACCTCCATCCAGTCCGCGAGCGCACACACGCACGAGACGCCGACGCCGTGCAGCCCCCCCGAGACCTTGTAGTTGTCGCCATCGAACTTGCCGCCGGCGTGGAGCTTGGTCATGACGACCTCGACCGCGGGCCGCCCCTCGCTCTCCATGATGCCAACAGGGATACCTCGACCGTTGTCGGACACGGAGATCGACCCGTCCGCGTTCAGGACGACCTTGATCTCGTCTGCGTGGCCGTTCTGGACCTCGTCGATGGCGTTGTCGACGACCTCGTACACCAGGTGATGGAGCCCGTACTCGTACGTGTCGCCGATGTACATGTCCGGCCGCTTGCGCACGGCCTCGAGGCCCTCGAGCACCTTGATCTTGGATGCGTCATAGGACGGCTGGTTTTCCGTCGTCATGCTGTTCTCGGGGGTGTCTCTACAACGCGCCGAGACGGAAGCGGATGTCCGTCACGTGTGCGCTCGAAAGCGCGTCCTTCAGGGTCGCAAGCAACCCGTCCTTTTCAAAGGCCGCGAGCCTGTGGCAGAGCGGAGCGGAGTCGACGTCCACCCAGAGGACACCGTTCATCAGGCTCCGCACCTGCGTGTGGGCCGCGACGTCGTCCCCGGCGGCGCGAACCCACGCCTGACGGGCGTCTCCGATCTGCCGGTGTTGCCGGGCCAGGCCACGACCCTTCATGAGGCCGTCGAGAACCTGGCCCAACTCGTGAGTGCCCTCTTCCTTGCTCATCTCTCTTCGGTCGAGCGGATCAGCCGGACCTGAGGGTGACCGGCATCACCACGTAGACGAAGTCCTCCTCGCCGTCGATGCGTGCCGGAGTGTCTTTCCCGGACACGGAGATCTTCAGCCTCTCCGCGTCCATGACCTTGATGCCCTCAACAAGGAAGTCCGGGTTGAACGCAACGTCGATCGCCTCACCCTCGATCTCGGTCTCAAGCTCCACGCGCGCCTCGCCGACATCCATCGCTCGCGAGGTGAGCACCAGTTTGCCCTCCGAGAACGACAGCCTGACGGACCGGCTCTCGTCGTTGGTCAGGATGGCGGCCTGCTTGAGCGCCGAGAGCAACGCCTGCTTTTCGAACGGGGCCGAGAGCACCGTGTTCTTCGGGATGACCGCGTCGTAGCGGGGGAACGAGCCCTCGACCAGCCGCGAGGAGACCTCCGCGCAGCCTGTCCGGATCATCACCTGGCGATCCTCCAGGTTGATGCGCACCTGCTCGTCGCTGTCCGTCAGCACCTTGTCGAAGGTCTGTAGCCCCTTGGTCGGGATGATGTGTCCCGCCTTGATATCCTGCGGGTTGTCTATGCCCACGGACTTCACCGCCATGCGCTTGCCGTCGGTCGCGACCATGCGTGCGGTGTCGCCTTCGACTTCGAAACGGACGCCGTTGAACGCGTAGCGGGTCTTCTCGCGCGCGGTCGCGAAGGTGGTTTTGCGGATGAGGAGGCGGAACGGATCCTTGTCGAGAACGAACGCCTTTTCGTCGTCGAAGCTCGGCACGACGGGGAACTCGTCCGGATCCTCGGCGAGCACCTTGAACGATCCCTTGCCACAAGAGATGCGCAACGCGCGGTCGTCCGAGGCAAACGTGACCTCCTCCCCATCGGCCTCGCGAAAGATGCCCAGCAAGCGCTGGACTGGGAGCAGGACGTCGCCGCCCTCCTCCACCTCAATGAGCTCGACCCGATAACGGATCGCGACCTCAAGATCCGTCGCCAGGAGCGTGGCGCCCCCCGGATCCACGACCAGCCTGAGATTCTGCAGGATGGGCTTGATGGAGCGCGGCGCCACGACGGACCCGACGATTGTCAGGGCCTCGAGAAGGCTCTGTCGCTTCCCTCGGAACTTCATTGAGCGGACCTCCCCTGGAAGACCAGATCTTAGCAGCCATGGGGCTTCTTCGGTAGGGGCGCAGCAGGCTTGGCCGCTTTCCTAACCACCGGGCCCCAAGTGCCTTGTGAACGCTTGGGCGCGACCGGCAAGAGAGCCGGGGGCAGCCGCCCCGCGGTGGCCGCGGGGCACCCGCGGGCGCCTACGATCCTGCCACGGAGAGCGCCTGCGTCGCCAGTTGCTCGACGGTGTCCCGCAACGCCACATCATCTCTCGAGCGGGCCGTGATGCGGTCAACCCCGTAGAGCACGGTGGAGTGGTCGCGGCCTCCGAAAAAGCCCCCGATCTCCTCCAGCGAGAGCCCGGTCAGGCGCCGGGCGAGGAACATGCAGATCTGCCGTGGAACGGCGACTGCCTGCGTCCGTTTCTTGCTCTGGAGCTCCGCGAGCTTGACCTCGAAGTGGCGCGTCACCGCCTGCGCGATGTGGTCGATGGTGACGCGGCGGCGGCGCTCGACGACCAGGTCGCGCAACACCTCGCGCGCCTCCGCGATGTTGATCTCCTGGCCTGACAGATGTGCGTGTCCGATGACCCGCGTCACTGCGCCCTCCACCTCGCGAACGTTCGTCCGAACGCTCTCGGAGATGAACGCAGACACCTCCTCTGGGAGCTCCTGCCCGAGCCGGTCAGCGCACTGGCGGACGATGTCGAGGCGCGTCTCGTAGCCCGGCGCCTCGACCTCGCAAACCATCCCCCACCGGAGCCGCGACACGAGCCGCTCGGACAAGCCGGGGATCTCGCGCGGGGAAACATCCGCTGACACCACGATCTGCTGCTGGCGTTGGTGCAGCGCGTTGAACGTATGAAAGAACTCCTCCTGGGTGCGCTCTTTGCCGGCGAGAAACTGCACATCGTCAACAACGAGCAGATCGACCTCGCGGTAGCGTTTGCGAAAGCTCTCCAGGGCGCCTTTCTCGACGGCGGTGATGAACTGGTTGATGAATTGCTCGCAGGGCACGTACCGGATACGCGCGCTCGGACGCCGTGCTCGCCACGCGGCGCAGATCGCCTGCAGCAAGTGGCTCTTCCCGAGCCCGACTCCCCCGTGCACGAACAGCGGGTTATAGACGCGCTGGTCTTTCTCGGACACGGCCATCGACGCTGCGTACGGCAACCGGTTGCCGGAGCCAACGACGAACGTGTCGAAGCGATACTCCGGATTGAGCCATGCGCCTCGCGCCGCCTCCAACGCGGAGGCCGTGGAGGAAGAAGATCCCGGGTGAGGTCGGGCAGCCCCGACGTTCTCGGTCAGCACCGCATGGTGGTCGGCGTCTTGGTCAGCGCCGCGGCGAGCGCCGTTTGCCTCTGCGGTCGCCGTCATGACCGCCACGTCGTCCGGTTCGTTGTCCCCCCCTTCCCGCACCGTGATTCGCAGCGTCGGGCGCCGCCCGCCGTTGGCGGACGCCGCCGCGCCGAGGATGAGGTCCGCGTACTTCTTCCGCAACCACTCGCGGGAGAAGCTGTTCGGAACCGTCAACTCAATCGTGTCCTCGGAGCAGCTGGTTGGCTCGACCGTTTTGAACCACGTATCGAACTGCTGCTCCGTGACACGGTCACGGATCTGAGAAAGTACCCCTTGCCAAAAGGAACCAGCAGCTTGCTGCTGAGACATCAAAACTCCCATCACCCGCTCCCGTGGAGCGGGCTGCCCCAAGTCACAACCTGCGTGCTGTGGGCTTGCGAACGACTTCTAACCTGGCGCATCCCGGCGTCCCTTGCGGGCGCCCGACCGCCACCCAGGAAGTCGGAAGTTTGCGGCCGATTGCCGAAACCGTCCATGCGGTTAGGAGGCGGTTTCCAAGAGCTGTTGAAAACCGTTCTCCCGAAGAGAACTTAGTCCATCGTCGGGTTGGACTTGCGGAAGTCAAGCGGGTCGAGCCGGCGGATCGCCTCACGCATCGGCTTTTGCATTTGCTCCCTGCGAGGCCCGGGAGCGACTCTGCCCGAGCGAGCAGGGACGACGGAGCGTGCATCGCGAATCGCCCCAAGTCGTGGCCGCCATGGGGCTTCGGGGCCGCAAACGAGGGACGGGGCTGCGCAACGACCCCGGAAAAGAGCCGCAACCGTCATGGACACCTGCGGTTGCGTGATGCGACATCGGCAATGATGCCCGCCGCAGCGCGCAACGCGTCAGGGGACGTGTCCCAGCCGAGGGAGACGCGGAAACTCTCCAGGTTCTCCACCTTGTTCACACCCATTGCCAAGAGCACGTGGCTGGGCTCCACTGCCCCGCTGCTGCAGGCGCTACCGAGGCTGAGCGAGAGCCCTTCGAGATCGCAGCCGAGAAGGAGTGGTTCGCCCGAAACGCCCGGAATGCGGAGATTCAGCGTTCCGGGAATGCGCATATCCGCATTTCTTGGCCCGTGTCGCACCACGTCCGGAACGTGCGCGCGCAGCGCCGCGAGAAAAGCCTCTTCGGACAGCCGTAATGCTGACATGCGCGCCGACGCCTCGTCGGCCACGAACCGACACGCCGCGCCCATGCCGACGATTGCGGCGACGTTCTCCGTGCCCGCCCGGCGCTGCCGTTCCTGCCCTCCCCCGACGATCTGGGCGCGCACGCGGGTATCGGTCCGAACCCATAACGCGCCGACGCCTTTCGGCCCTCCGATCTTGTGCGCCGACAAGCTGACCGTGCCCTCGCCGAAATCGGGGACGGCAAGCGGCGCCTTGCCGGGCATCTGCACCGCGTCAACGTGAAGCGCCACCCCCCGCGCGTGGCACTGTCGCGCGATCGCCACCCATGGCTGCAACGTGCCGACCTCGTTGTTCGCAGCCATGACCGCGACGACGTCGACTCCCTCGTCGAGGGCGGTCTCGAGCTCGGCGTCCGACACCAGCCCGTCGCGGTCGACGCCCAGTCGCACGGCATGCGCGCCGCGAGACTCCAGGAGTTCGACGCAGGCGAGCACCGACGGATGCTCGACGGCGGAAACCGCGAGCCGCCCTCCCGCGGGTACCATCCCGGTCAGCGCCAGATTGTTCGCCTCTGTCGCACCGCTGGTGAACACGACCTCGCGCGCGTCTTTCCCAAGCATCGCGGCGACGTGCTCGCGCGCATCTTCAACGGCGCGGCGCGCCGCACGGCCTTCGGCGTGCAGGCTGCTCGGGTTTCCTGGCTCAGACTGCAGGTACGGCAGCATCGCATCGAGGACGCGCGGGTCCAGAGGCGTCGTCGCGTTGTGGTCGAGGTAGATCCTTGGCACAGCGGCATCTTACGCGCCGAGGATCGGCTCGCCGCGGGTCAAGGGCGGCTCCGCCAATAGCCGAAAGTTCCAACGTAGGGAACGCCCGCACCAGCGGGCACAGTCTGTCACACACTCACAGCCTTGGATCGGGTCTACGGATGAGCATCGTCAACACGCGCGACAAGACCATCACCGCCAAGATCGTCTACTACGGCCCCGGCCTGGGCGGCAAGACAACGAGCTTGAAGGCGGTTCACCAGGTCCTCGACCCGGACCAGAAGGTGAAGCTCATCTCCTTGAAGACCGACGAGGAGCGGACCCTGTTCTTCGACTTCCTCCCTATCGACCTGGGAATGGTCGGCGGCTACAAGATCAAGATCCAGGGATTTACGGTTCCGGGCCAGGTCAAGTACAACCTCACGCGCAAATACGTGTTGATGGGCGCAGACGGCGTCGTGTTCGTCGCCGACTCGCAGGCAGACCGCATCGACGAGAACGCCGAGAGCATTGTCAACTTTAGCGAGAACCTCACCGCCAATGGCCTCGACGTGAACACGATCCCCCTGGTCATGCAGTACAACAAGCGCGACCTCCTGAGCCTGAGTTCCCCCGAAGACCTGGAGGCAAAGCTCAACTTCCGAGGGGTCCCCTCGTTCAAGACGTCCGCGACGTCGGGAGAAGGCGTATTCGATGCCTTTGTCGAGGCCTCCGGACGGATGCTCGACGCCGTCGCTGCCCGGTACGGGATATCGGCCGCAGGCGACGACTCCGTCGGCGACTCGGCGCGGCGTTTCCTCGCCCGCCTGGCCAAAGAAACCTCGGCGTAGCGTTCGCGAGCGCCGGCGACGCCCTACAACACGCGTCGGTACAACGCCTCGTACGCGGGCACCACGTGGTCGGTGCGGAAGGTCTCTTCTACCCGCCGGCGCGACGCGCGGCGCATCTGGGCGAGCGCGTCGGCGTCGCCCAGAAGATCTGACAGCCGGCGCCCCATGTTGGAGACATCGCCGACCTCTTCCAGAATGCCAACCTCCCCATCGGTGACGACCTCGGGCAGTCCGCCGGCACGGGCGCCGACCACGGGGACCCCACAAGACAACGCCTCGAGGGCAGCGAGGCCGAACGACTCCCCGTCGGACGGCAACAGAAAGGCGTCCGCCTGGGAGAGCAGCTTCGCCGCATCCGGCATCGCTCCCGTGAAGGTCACGCGATGGTGGAGTTCGAGGTCCCGGATCAGGCGCTCGGCAGCCGGGCGCTCTGGCCCGTCGCCGACCATCACGAGTCGCGCGGGATGATCCTGGTAGACGCGATGGAAGATGCGGATGACATCGAGGACGCGCTTCACCGGCCTGAAGTTGCTCATGTGGGCAAGCAGCGGCTCGTGGTCCTTCGCGTAGATCTCCCGCAACGGGAGGTGCTCGGAGGGCGCGTAGCGCACCGGGTCGACGAAGTTCGGGATGACTTCGATCTCGCATGCGTCGCAGATCGTGCGGCTCGTCTCCTCGCTCAGATACGCCGACACCGCCGTGATCGCATCCGAGCGCCTGAGCGTGAACGCGGTCGACGGGCGATACGACGGGTCTGAGCCAACGAGCGTGATGTCGGTTCCATGGAGCGTCGTCACGACGCGCGTCCCGTTTCCCGTGATCTCCCGCGCCAGGTGCGCGGCCATGCTGTGCGGGATCGCATAGTGCGCGTGCAGAATCTGCAGCCTGTGATTGGTCGCGACCTCGGCGAGCTTGCTCGCTAGCGCCATCGCGTACGGCGGGTACTTGAAGAGCGGATATTCCGGGACCGCGACTTCGTGGAACAACAGCCTGCCGCTGGATTCCATGCGAAAGGGACTCGCGTACGAAATGACGTGAACCTCGTGTCCTCGATTCGCGAGGGCTGCGGCCAGATCGACCGCCACCGCGCCCGATCCTCCGAACGTCGGGTAGCAGATGATGCCGATTCTCAGGTCGTCGTTGTCAGCCATCGGCATCGCCGCTGGGGTAGTAGCCGAACTCGACGAACTGTTTCACCGGGTCCCTTATCGGTATCGGCCCATCGTGAACGAACCCCTCCCCGAACGTCGCGCCGATACGGTGTCCGAAGCTGCGCGCACGCGCTTCCCACCAATCCCAGAACCCCTCGCTCGAGATGTACGTCGGGGCTTCGTCCGAGTCCGGGTTGTGGAATTGGCTCGCGTAGGCGAGGCACGCCTCCTTCTTCTGCTCGAAGAACGGGGTGATGTCGATGACGAGATCTGGCTCGACCGTCGTGTGAGAGAAGTACCCGAGCACGGTTCGCGGGCGATGGGCAGCCTGTCCCGTATCCCAGCGCTCCAGCCCCGCGAGGAACGACGCTTCCCGCACGATGCGCCCCGTCCATCCGTGATCCGGGTGCAGGTCGGATTCGATCGGTGCGAGCACAAGGGTCGGGCGGAACTCTCGCAGGACCCGGATGACTTCGCTGCGCGATGTCTCATCGAGCGTGAGCCGCCCGTCGGGCAAGCCCAGATTCCGGCGCTCCTCGACCCCCAGCCGGCGTGCCGCCTCAGCGGCTTCCCGCGCACGGAGTTCCGGCGTGCCTCGCGTCCCCATCTCGCCCCCGGTCAGATCGACAATGCCCACGCTGTAGCCCTGCGCACGCAAGGCAAGCACCGTGCCGCCCACCGTCAGCTCAACATCGTCGGGGTGTGCCCCGAAAGCGAGAACATCCATGGTCATGGGGAGAGATCCTCGTCTTCCAGTGTGACCACGTGGTGCCTGAAGTCCAACGGGTCGATCCCAGAAAGCGCGGTGGAAATCAGCGCGGAAGCGTGTCCCCCGAGCAACGCGATCGGGCCCAGGAGACGTTCCTGTGGCTTTCCCCGCGGCCACAGGGTCTCGGCGAGGCGGCGGCGGCCGCGGCGACCAACGCCGCCCGCCTGCTCGCGCTGTTTCTCGAAGCTCCTCTTGAGGCGGAGAAGCGCGGCGTCGATCCGCCTTTCAAATCCGTCTACGGCGCCAGCCACACCTGTCTCCTCGGCGCCGCCGCGAAGGGCATCGGCCACCGCGCGCAAGCGCGCACCCGCATCTGCGAACAGGGCCGCGAGGGCGGGCGATTCGGGCGGATCGGGCCAGCCCGACGGGTCGCCGACGAGGTCGTCGGTGGCCATGCCGAGGCCTTCCGCAATTAACGACTCCCCGGGCCCGACAACTGTGAGCATCGGGCGCGGCCACGCCGCCGGCACCGGACGCCCGAACGCCTGGAACAGCTCTGGCGTTTGCGCGAAGTACCCGTTCTCCGCCGGCCCGTTCACGTGCGCGACCACGGGAAGCACGTGTTGCTGCGCGACGGCGCGGATGAGGGCTCCACACGAAAACGACTCCGGCGACGCGATCGCGCGGGCCGTCAACTCGTCGTCAGGGGAGACCGGCACACGCTTGCGCCCCGCGCTCGTAAGCTCGAAGAGCAGCGCCGCGTCTGCGGTGTCGACCTGGGCTGCGAATCCGGCGGCATCAAGGTCGCGGCTACGCGTCTCGACCGCCCGCAGGAGCTCGGGCCCGCGCTGGATAGCCTCGCCGAAGAACGCGCCGAGAAGCGGGCGGAGGACGAGGGGCTCGGCGTGGACGACCGTCAGGTCGCCCATCAACTCCTGGACGACCCGTGACGCCCACCCCGCGAGGCGCTCGCCCACGCGTGGGCGGAGATGGGCCAGGTTGTCGTCGACCCATGGGTTGGCCCTCACTGCGTCGGCCTCGGCGAGGACAAGGGTCTCGATGGGGTGCCCCGCGTGCCGCGTCAGGTCTAGTCGTTCGCAAACCGCCTCGCCAGAGACGAGTCGGAAGAAGCGGTTCATCTCGTCGACGTCGTGGTCCTCGGAGTGGTTCCAGAACACTGGGACGACCGGGATGTCTGCGTATTCCTCCAGGCGCCGTGCCAGTTGGGCGGCGCCCGCGATCTTCGCGAACACCATGGATGCGCCGGCATACAGCCAGGGCTGCTGCCCTGTGGCGACGACAACGGCGCGGGGATCAGCGATCCGTTCCGCGAGGCGAGCTCCGGCTTCATTGCCAAGGTCGCGGTTGTGTTGGGCCAGGCGGGCTGCGACCTCTGCCCGGTCCGCGGGCACATTGGCGAGCGAGGGCGCCAAGGCCGCAAGCGCATCCAGTGTCGGTGTGTGCGGCAGGCAGCCCGGGGGCAATGCCGACGGATCGAGTCGTAGCAGCGCGTCGATGGTGCGGCCGTGAGAGAGAATCGGCCCCTCTACCGACGTGATCTTCATTGAGGGCGCTCCGCGACCAGGACACAGCGACTGCCCGCCCCCAGTGCGCGGCCGTCGAGTGCACCGTATCGGTCAACGACGGTCAAGCCAGCCGTCTCCAGCATGCGCTCCAGGTCGGCCGGCGGATACAGGCGCACGGATTCCTCGTACGCCCTCGTTTCGCCTCCCGCCGCCGGAGTGATGGAGACGCGTTTCTTCACGTGCTGGTGCTCGATGCGACGCTCCTCGACCATTCGGTAGCCAGCGACGTTCCGCTCCGTATGCGGGACGAGGTTGGCTGCCACGCCAGGGCTGTACAGGTAGTCGAGAAGATAACGCCCTTTGGGCCTGATGACGCGCGCCACTTCCTGCAACACCCTGGCGTCGTCATCGTCCGCGTCGAAGTACCCGAACGAGGTAAAGAAACTCGTCGCCACGTCAAAGGACCCATCGGCGAGTGGTAACGCGCGCATATCCGCGCGCACCAACCGCTCGCCTCCGCTCCCATGGTTCTCACATAGCAGTGGCCGCGACAGATCGACGCCGACCACGCGGACGCCGTGTTCCTCGAACGCCCGTTGGTGGCGACCGCCACCACATCCGATATCCACCGCCCGGCTGCCCGGGCCAACGCCAAGAGCCTGGATCGCGAAAAGTGCTTCCGCGGTGGCCGCTGCCTGGTCTCGGTGCGCGTACAGGATCGGGTACAGGTCGCCGAACGCGACCTCGTACCACGCCTTCGTGTGGTCAGGGTCGGCCATGTCAGCGGAGTACGCGGGCGAGATCGTCGTGCATTTCCGCGACAGCGGAGAGGATGCGGTTCTCCCAGTTCGCGGGGACGGCCCCCTCCTTCGCCCACGGAAACGTCAAGGACCGGCTGGCGCTCACCAGCGCGCCCTGCCCTTGGTCGTCGAACGCCGGCACGACGTCTTCCGCGCTGGCGCCTTGCGCCCCGTAGCCAGGCAACAGCAGTATGGAGCCCGGGAGGTGGCCGCGGAGTGTCGCCAGGTGTTGTGGGTAGGTTGCCCCGACGACGGCCCCGACAGGGCCGTACCCTGTCTCCCCGCGCGGTTCGTTCCACTCGCTGACCAGCAACGCCATCTGCTCGCAGACCGTCAAACCCCCGTCTATCTTGCGATCCTGTATTTCGCCGGACGACGGGTTTGATGTCTTCACGAGGACGAAAATCCCGCGCGCAGTGAGCGCACCGACGTCGGTGAATGGCCTCACGCCGTCACTGCCGAGGTATGCGTTGACTGTGACAGCGTGCGCGAACGGCTCGTCGTCACCGTGGGCCGCCAGATACGCGTGTGCGTACGCGGCCGCGGTCGACCCAATGTCTCCTCGTTTGACGTCCGCAACGACGACGAGTCCGCGCTCACTCGCGTACCGGCACACCTGCTCGAATACCTCGAATCCTCGCGCGCGCCATGCCTCGAAGAACGCGGCTTGCGGCTTGATCGCCGCGACCTTGTCGGCGACGAGATCGATCACCCTTTCACAGAAGGACCGGATCGCCGAAACGGGGTCGTCGCCTCCGCCCTCAGGCATCAGTTCTATGCGGGGGTCGAGCCCGAGGCAGATGGGGTTGCCCACCTTCCTGCAGCGCTCGACAACGCGGTCGCCAAACGTCCTCATGAGACGGCGACCCCTGTCCCCTCGAGAAACACGTGCACCTGTGTGGGGCCTTCCGGCGTCAGAAACGACTCCGGGTGAAACTGGATCCCGGTAACCGGGGCTGTCTTGTGCCGAAACGCCATGACCGTTCCGTCGTCAAGCCAGGCCGACACCTCCAGCACCTCCGGCAAGGTGGATCGGTCGACGACGAGGGAGTGATACCGCATGACCTCTATTGCGTCGGGGGCATCGCGGAAGACGCCCTTGCCGTCGTGTTGGACAATGCTCGTCTTGCCGTGTACCAGGTTCGGCGCTGGCACCAGGCGTCCACCAAACGCGACTGCGATGGCCTGGTGCCCGAGGCAGACACCAAGCACGGGGACGAGGCCCGTCGCGCGTCGTATGAGCTCTACCGCAATGCCTCTGTCGTCCGGTTGTCCGGGTCCCGGAGAGATCACGATGCGCCTGGGGTTCTGCTCGAGCACCTCGTTGACGCTGACGGTGTCACAGCGAAACGTCCGCACCTCTTCTCCGCTCGCTCGCAACAGGTGCGCGAGGTTGAACGTAAAGGAGTCGTAGTTGTCGATCAGGACGATCATGTGAACGGTAGTAGCAACGCGTCGAGCACCCAAAGTCCGTCAGGGGTCAGCACCAGCCGGCCATCATTCATGGTGGCCAGCCCCTCCTTGAAGATCATGTCCAGATGATCGCCGTGGCGGACGCGGGCGTCGAGCCCTGTTCGTTTATGTAGCGTATCCAGGTTCACCCCTTCGGTCGTGCGCAACCCTGAGGCCAGTGTCTCTATGTATGTTTCCTCTGGACCCAGTTGCTCTTTCAAGACACGCGCCGTCCCCTCTTCCAGAATGCGCCGCGTGTAGACCCGCGGATCGGATTCGTTGAGGACCCGATGTCCATCGACGCATCCCCACGCCCCGGCGCCAATTCCGTAGTACGGCAGATTCCTCCAGTAGTTGAGATTGTGACGCGAGCGGCGTCCTGGGCGCGCAAAATTTGACAGCTCGTACTGAGAAAACCCTTCGGCGCCAAGGCGGCTCTGTGCGGCGTGGAACTGCTCGAGGATCATCTCTTCCGAAGCCTCCTGGAGCTGACCGGCGTCCCGCTCCCTGGTGAACGCTGTCCCTTCCTCGTACTGCAGCGCGTACAAACTCAGGTGATCTGGTTTGAGCGCCAGCACCGCGTCCACATCGGCGGCAAAAGCCCCCACGTCCTGACCGGGCTGCCCATAGATCAGGTCGAGATTGATGTTGTCTATCCCTCGATCCCGCAACGCCTGAACGGTTCGCCGGACGTCGTCGGCCGTGTGGATGCGACCCATCCGTTTCAGACCTCCAGCTTCCATGCTCTGAACGCCCATGCTGATCCGATTGACTCCGGTCTCTACCAGCGCGTCCATGTGACCTTCTGCCACGGTTCCAGGGTTCGCCTCAACGGTCCACTCAAGAGGGTCTGCCACGGCTCGTAACGCGGAGAGGAGCCGGGCGAACGCGGCCGGGGCGAGTGCTGTCGGCGTTCCTCCACCGACATAGATGGTTTCAATGTCTACGGAAGAACCCAGCGACCCGAGCTCTTCAAGCATCGCGTCGAGGTAGGCATCCGCTTCGTCCCTGTGACTCCCGGCGTAGGAGTTGAACGCGCAATACGGACACTTGCGCTCGCAGTAAGGGACGTGAACGTACAGACAGCGAGGGGCGTC
>JABSRK010000075.1 GCA_013213915.1 Planctomycetota bacterium | reverse complement strand
GCGGGCCGGTGTTGGTCGCGTGCTCGAGAAATCCTGCGCCGGTGATAATGATGGTGGGCGCCGACCCTTCTTGGACGACCTGTACATCCAGTCCGGTGACGATAGGTGACGTCGACGGCTCGTCGACGGTGATGTCGACGCTGTTGGAGAACACCATGGTCTCGCCGGCGAGACTCGCCGGCTGACCGACGACGGCTTGCAGCGTGAACCCGACAGGCAAAGGTCCAGGCGCCCCCAGGTCCGGCGGAATGGAGAACGACAGGTTGCCCGAGGTGTCGAGAACGAGGGGGAAGCCGCCGCCGAAGAAGCCCAGTCCGTCGTAGGGGCCGAATGGCCCGATGGTGAGGGGATCGATGCCGAGCGCGCCCGCGAATCCGGGGACGGCCATGGGCGTCGCGAGCGGGTCACCCATGAACAACGTCACCGGGTGACCGCCACCGCCGGGCCACGACATCGCGATGGTGATCATCTCGGTGCGTACGAAGGGTCCTGCGTTTCCGTCGTAAGCGGAGACGGCGGAGAGCGACGGACTCTGGGCGCTGAGCGTTGGACAAACGACGGCGCAGGTGATGAGGAGGCGAAGAGTCCGTTGCATGGCAGGGCCCCGTGATTGGCGACCGGACGCCCAAGGCGGGAGTCCTGTCCCCCGATCCCCGCGCGCACCTTTCGCGTCTCCTTCCCGTCCGAAATGAGCAGGAAGTCCCTTTCCGAATGCATCTTACGGCAGGACGGGTTACGCAAGCAACCGCAGCACTTCTTGAGGCTACTCCGCAGGTCGGGGTTCCCAAAACTCCGACCTGCCCGAACAATAGGCAACTTGGTTGTGATTCGGAGCGGACGGGACAGCCCTTTCCTCCAGACGCCCCTCAAGATACGCGCGACCTGAACCTCATGGCGGAACTGCAGGTCCTCAACGGTCCCCTGCAATGGAAGACCTTCAAGCTAGCTGGCCCACGGTTCCTCATGGGCCGCAAGGACACCTGCCATCTCGTGCTGAATGACGGGTGGGTGTCTCGAGAGCACGCCGTGGTCATCGAGACGTCGGCGGGCGAATACGCGGTGGAGGATCTCGGCAGCGAGAACGGCATCTTCGTCAATGGGGAGCGTGTCACGGACAGCAAACTCAAGCACGCGGACATCTTGCGCGTCGGTCGGACGGAGATGCGCCTGTTCAATCCGACTGGCGAAGAGAGCGGCGTGGACCTGGGCGATTTCGCCCGGCATTCGACGGAGTCCGATCTGCCTGAGCCGGAATCGGCCGCACAATGCGACATGACCATCCACGAGCCGGGCGGGATCGATAAGCCGCAGCCCGATTTGCGCGATCGCGGGCGTCGACTCGAGAAGCTCCTCAATGAAAAGGAAGAAGACAACAGTCGCCTCGCGGCTGAGAACGCGATCCTGAAGCGCGCGCTTGCCCAGGGTGGCCTGATCGACCCGGCCACCGGCCACGTCGATCTGCGGCGGTTGTCGATGTCTTTATCCCGGGAGGAGTTGCCGCGTGACCTCGTGCCGCTTATCGGGAACCCGGCGTCGAGCGTGACCTGGCCACTCTGTGACGGGGGCACTTTCGGGCAGCCGTTCGCTCGTGACGTCGCGATCGGGTCCCACCGCCTCGGGATCGTGGGGCTGGGACGAGGGGGTGTTCGCATCGCGGACGCGCTGCACGCTCTCGGTTGGCGGCACGTCGCGGCCGTCGCCGCCGATGCAGAGGTCCTCGCCACGGTGCCCTGGGAAACAACCCTCGAGCTCCCGGCGGGGCTCGAGGATGTCCATAGGGTGGGGACGGCGGTCGAAGAGCGCCGCTCCGAAATCGACACTCTGCTGTCGGCCGCTCTGGGGGTCGACCGGACGTTGCGGCTCATCACGGTCGGACTCGGCGGCGCGACCGGAATCGGGAGCATCCCCGTTGTCGTCGACGCGTTGCATGCGCTGGATGCCGCCGCCGCCTGCGGCGTCATCGTCTCGGTCCCTTCAGCGGGATCCGCGACGGCGGAGCACCGCATCGCTGCTGCTCACGACGGGTTCAAGACGGTCCTGAGGCTCCACGACTCCGGCAAGCTGCGCCCGTTCGTCCTGCTCGAAGAATCGCGACTGCAGCGGATTGTGGGGGAGCAGGCGCGATCGGCCCAGAACGCGACCATCGCTGGGCTGATGGATACGGTGGTGCGACTGCCGGCGCTTCCGTCCATCGGCGGCGACCTGGACGCTGCTACGTTGCGTGGGCGTCTGGAGACCGAGGGGATGAGTTCGTTCGGTCTGGCCGCGTCGCCGAGTACTGACACCGACGCAATCGGGGCCGCGCTGCGCCACGCCCTCGGCGATGGCTGGCTTTGCTCGAGCGTCCCGCCGTCGCGTGGCCGTGCTGCTGTGGTCCTGGCCATGATCGGCGACGAGGCCCTTGCCGGCGATTCTTCTGTAGCGGATCGGCTCGGGTCCGCCATCAATGAAGTCTCCGAGTTGTTGCCGCAGGCAGCGGTATCGACGGGGATCTATGAGGACTGCGGTCGCGGAGTGCGCATCGTTGCCTGGGTCGGAGGGTTGCCTTTTCCGGAGAACCTTGCGGTCTGACAGCGGAGGTCGGTTGTCGTGGTGATCGGCACGCGGGTGTTGGCGGGGAGACGGGTATGGACATCCTGGATCGCGCGATAGGAGCGCTGATGGGGATGGCGGTGGGCGAAGCTCTCGGCGCTCCGCTCGAGGGGCTGAGTCCCGATGAGATCGAGCACAAGGTCGGTCGAATACGCGGCTTTCTCGATGCGGCCGATACCCAGCCGGAGCACCGGTCCGGCTACTTCACGCACAGTGCCTACGAGGACGAGACCCAGGCCGCATTGGCGACGGCAGAGACTCTCGTGAGGAACGACGGATTCAAGGTGGAGCAACTGAAGTCACGGCTCGAGGAACTCGGCCAACCCGTCGAGGGCAACGTGTTCGGCTGCTACCGCCGCGCGCGGCGCAACTTCCGCACCGCGGTCCGACGCATGCTTGGCGGAACGCCATGGAAGCAGTGTGGCGTGAATACGGCGGGCGCGGGCGCGGCGAGTCGCGGCATTCCCATTGGCGTCTGGTACCGCGACGATCGGGACGGACGACTACGGGCTAGCATCGAGGCCACCTTGCTGACCCATCGTGATCCCCGTGCGTGTGCGGCGACGGCCAGCGTCGCCGAGGCCGTGGCGGTAGCGATAGCGGCGGACCCACCTGACGCGCTGCGGCCGGATGCCGCGGCGACGGATATGGCGACGGCGGCGTGTGACGCCGAGCGCCTCATGCAAGAGGAATTCGCCGACGTCTTGTACCCGGGGTACGAGCCGTACCTGCACCAGTACTCGGACGCGGCCGCGTCGCTTCCCGAGCTCGTGCACCTCGACATCGGGCCCGCGTTCGAACGCATCGTCCGGCAGGCCTCCGACAAGGGCTCACGGCCCATCACGGAGGCGACGCGAGGCTTCTCCCTCACGGCGGTGGTGTCGTCGCTGTATCTGTTCCTCACGGGGCTCGACTCGTTCGAGGACAGCGTGCTCGACACGATCTGCGAAGGCGGAAGCTCCGATACCCTAGGTTGTCTCGTCGGCGGACTGGCCGGTGCTCTGCACGGAGTCGGAGCAATTCCCCCCGAGTGGCGCGGCGCGCTCAAGAACACCGACCACGTGTCTGCGTATGGTGCGGCGCTCGCGGGCGAGGGCGAGCGAGCGGCGCTGGGGTCGTTGATCCTCACGGAGGCGGGCGTGACCCTCCCCTCGCCTCGGGCTCTGCGAAAGCGACCGGTGACGCGTCCGGGTCGGCGACCCCCGCGTCAGGGCGGTCGAGGGGGCGGTGGGTCCCGTCGTGGCCCCGGTGGAGACAGGGGCGGCCCTCGCCGTGCTTCCAGTGGTGGCGACCGACGGGGCGGCTCCGGTCGGAGAGGTGGCCGTGGAAACGATCGATAGAATACGCGTCCCGGAGCGATTAGGAGCCGACACTCGGGTCGGATCGCCGACGCGGACCTGGGGAGTTACGGGAGAGTCGTGAGCAGCACCGCCGAACCAAGCCCGTCCTGGCGGAAGGACGTTGAAGTGGGAGCGTCCTCCCACGTGGGCATGGTCCGATCCGAGAACCAGGACCACTGGGCATGGTGGGAGCCTGAGGACGACGAGGATCTGCGGGGTAAGGGGCGTGTCCTCGTCGTGTGTGACGGTATGGGAGGGCATAACGGCGGCATCGTCGCTAGCCGTACGACGGTGGAGGCCATGCTCGAGTCGTTCGAACACTCGGCGACGTGCAACCTCAAGCGTTTGCTCTCGACCGCCATCGACAAGGGCAACGCGTCGGTGCGTGCGAAGGGCCAGGAAGATCCGGCGCTGCGGAACATGGGCACGACGTGCGTCGCCATCGCGCTGCGCGGCCCGCAGGTCCAGATCGCCAACATCGGCGACAGCCGCGCGTACCGGATTCACGACGGCGAGATTGAACAAGCCACCCACGACCACACGTACCTGAACGATCTCATTGAGATCGGCCTGCTTACGCCCGAGAAGGCCAAGAATCACCCCGAACGCAACATCATCACGCGCTGCGTCGGGATGGGTGACGTGGTTCAGGTCGACTTCATCACTCGACCTGCAGAATGCGGCGACCTATTCCTGCTCTGCTCGGATGGCCTGTACAACCACGTGGAAGACGACGAGATTCGCGACTACGTGTGTGCGCACGCACCGGACGAGGCCGCTCAGAGACTCATCGATCTCGCGAACAGCCGTGGCGGAGAAGACAACATCACGGTCGGCATCGTGAAGGTCACAGATACGCCGCCCGAATTCGACGCGGCCAACAGGGACCATCCTGTAGATGTTGATGAGGATGAGGGGGCTGATAATCCCACGCCGGTAATCGCCGTGGAGCAGGACGAGGCAACGTCCTCAATCCCGGCGCCGCTCCCCGGCAATCCCGGAAATGACATCACCGCGTTGCACCAACAGGTGCGCATCGATGAGCCTCGGAGCGGGGTCAAGGGGTGGGTGCTCCTGCTAGCGGTAGAGATGGTCATTCTGATCATCCTCCAGGTATTGATTCTCGGACACTGAGTTCACGACGAATGATCGGAACACGCGTCGGAGATTGGCTCATCACAGAAGAACTTGGGGACGGGGGCCATGCCTTCGTCTTCAAGGGTGTTCGTGATGGTGAGGTCGCCGCCATCAAGATGCTGAAGCCGTCGGTCGCGAGCGAGGACAACCTCGAGAAGCGCTTCAAGATCGAGGTCGAGGCGCTGAAGAACCTCGACCATTCGGCCATCGTCGGGTTCAAGGACTACTTTTTTACCGGCGGGTACCACTACCTCATCCTGGAGTACATGGACGCCGGCGCCATCGATCATCTCTTGCGCGCCAACGGCGCGTTGGAGCCGCGCTACGTCCTCCCGATCATCTACATGATCCTCGATGGCATGAGCTTCGCGCACTCGTTTGGCTACATCCACCGTGACGTCAAACCGAACAACATCCTCCTCAACAAGCAGGGTGAGGCGAAGGTCACCGACTTCGGCATCGCGAAAGTCGTCGGCGGCGAGGACCTGACCAAGCCGGGGTTCGTGCTCGGGACAACGCCGTACATGGCCCCTGAGTATTTGTCGCAGGGCGTCGTTACACCACAGACGGACATCTACGCGCTGGGCGTCTTGCTCTACGAGATGCTCACGAACCGGAGGCCGTTCGAAGTCGATACCGAGGACGAGCCGCTGGTGAAATTCGCGAAGCGCGTCTGCACCATGACGCCGACGCCTCCGAGCGTTTATCGGCCCATTCCTTCGGCGCTGGAGAAAATCGTCATGAAGGCGATCGCGCGCGACCCGAAGAAGCGCTATCGCCAGGTTGAGAAGCTGCAGGCGGACTTGAAGAAGACATTTCCCGATCTCGTCGCTCGCCCGATCGAGATTCCCGATGGACGTCCGAAGACGAACATCGCTCAGATGGCCGAGTCGGTCGCGGTGAACGCCCCGCGTGCTTTCTGGGCGCGTTTCAGTCGGTCGCTCGTTCTCGCGGTCTCCGTCATCGCCGCCGTCGTGGTGGGGTTCGCTGCGGCGCTCGTCTTCGATCAGGGAGCCGGGCTTTCGAGCATCGCTGGGCTGCTGTTCGGCGCGCTCGTCATGGGCGTCGCGTTCATGCTTGAGCGTCGGCGCCCTGCCCCGATTTCAGCGTTGACTGATGTCGCTCCCGATGCGCCCGCCGACGACTCGAGCGATCCTCTGCCGTTCCACGGGGGCGTCGTGCCCCAGGGCGAGGTCGAAGAGACGAACATTTCCGAGCTCAACGCCTTCCTCGAGGTCACCGAGGGTGAGGCCAAGGGCAAGCGCTACGGCGTTCGTCCGATTTCGCGCATTGGCCGTGACCTGCGGTTCGACATCCGCCCACATGATCCCGAGATCTCGCGCCACCACGCGATGATCACCTTCACCGGTTTCGGTTTCGCGGTGAAGGACACGGGCTCGACCAACGGGACGTTCGTCAACGAGGTCAAGGTGGAGCCCGGCGCCGAGGCGGACCTGAACCACGGAGACGTCCTCCGAGTCGGCCGCACGTCGATGAAGTTCGAGCACCAGAGGGCCGGGTAGGCCCGCGCGCGGTCTATCGGTCAGAGCTGGTGATGAGTTCGGCTGTCGCCGTCTCGGAGTGATCCAGGAGCTCCTTGATGGCAACCGAACTGATGGCCCAGCCCACAAGATCGCGACCGCAGGAGATGCCGATCAACTCGTCTCCAGAGAACAGGGGAGTGCCGGCAGCCGGGAGGAGCGAGGCCGTGGCGATGTCGAATGCAAGCAGGGTGGCTGACTCGGGTTTCACGCTGCCCTTGTCGGCGTTGGTGAGTTGGCGAATGCGGAGGGTCTGCGCGGCTTCCCAGGGCGGGTAGAAGGTGAGCGCGCCAGCCTGGGGGGCCGCGCGCTGGACGCGCGCCAGACGAGCGCCTTCCTCGAGCAGCAACAGGACGAGGTTGCCGTCCTCGCGCTTGCCAGCTTGTGGGTGGAGGATGCGCGATTCCACGGATTTTGCTTCTGCAAGGGAACCACCGGGCGCCGCCAGGAGGATCTTGTCGTGGCGGTCATCGATGGCTCCGCGGCGGAGCCAGGCCTTGACTCGGATGTAGACGTCGTAGGTGGTAGCGACGCCGTCGGTGCGAACGACCACGCCGCAGCCCAGGGTCTCCTGATCGACGAACCTCTTGCGATCATCGCGGATGACACCGAGCAGGCGCACGACGGTCCGGCGCGGCCCGGCCGGCACGACGGCAGGTGCACGCTTGATGGTGCGGTCCTCGGACTGGATGGGGGAGGCGGGGGACATGCTGGCCCCGATGGCGCTCCTGGAGTCACTGGCGTCACCCGTATCACCGCGATTCTCGAGCGTCTCGATCCGGTCGAGGAAGTGCTGCAGGAGCAAGAAGCCGCCGAAGAGGAGTCCCAGGATGATCACCGCCATGATGACGACGACGACCCTCCGACGGATGAGTCGGGGGGGAGAGAGCGACGACAGGCTGAGCGGTTGGCGTTCCTCGGCGGTGGCGCCGATGTAGTGCGGTTCGTGGTCGGACAGGTGCGCGGGTTCTTGCGCTGGCTCCGCCGCCGCGTCGGCAGGCGCCGAATCCGAGCCGACGGCGAAGCGAATACGAGGACCCTCGCGTCCGAGGCCGAGCTCATCGCCGTTGGCGAGGGGTGTCCTGCGGATGCGCCTGCCGTTCACGTAGGTGCCGTTGAGGCTGCCGATGTCATAGAGGATCGGGAGACCGTCCTCGACACGGATCTCGCAATGCCGGTGGGAGACCGAACGCTCCCTCTCGGCGTCGAAGGAGCAGTGGTTGTTCTTGCCCCGGCCAATCGAGACCCGTGTCCCGCTGAACCGCTCCTCCATGCCTTTTCGATGCCCCGTCAGGTGATGGAGGGCGATGTGGAGCGTCTTCTCGCTGGGCTTCTTCACTTGCGAATCGGAAGTCGTCAACGGTGAGGTATCCACACGGCGCGCCCGCGTTTGTCGGTCGTGGTCGCCGGTTCGAAGGCGCTGCGAGGGCGGGTATCCGACGGCCTCGGACCTTCCTGTCCACGGTAACTGAAGCCGGGTGCGTCGCCCGCTCCTATCGCCATGCGCCCGTTGGGGTTCGAACTGTTCGAGCGGCCCGCTCCCGGCGGGTCGCCACCGGGTCCTCTCTGTCCCTCTTCTCTTAATCTGCGGATTTCGTCCAGGAAGTGACCGCGTTCTCCCAAGAGAAGGTGTTTTTTCGCGCCTTCCCGCACTTCCTTTTCGATGGCGGTGGCCTCCTTCAAGGCCTCTTCCCTTCTTCCGTTGGCGAGGCTCTCTCGCGCCTTCTCGAACCGGTCCTTCAACGCTTTCGGAACGGAATAGGGGATCAACTCCGCGAGGAACCGAATCGTCCGCTCCTTCCCGGCGATGTCTCGAACGACGACCGCGAGTGGACCGTTGTTTGGCGGAGTCGCGGGGTCGCCGAGGACGCCCCCCTCGCTGAGCGGGAGTTCGCTGCCGCCGAAGGACGCCCGGACGATGGTGCCGTTCGTGACTTTCACGAGGAGATCAGATGGTCGTTTGACCTGGATGGGGCCGTCGTGCCTGACGAGTTCGCCGCCCTGGATGAGATCGACGATGACCGCGGGAACCACGCTAGGCGTGACCAGCTTGAAGGCGAGTCCCGTCACGTTCCCGGCGGTATCACGCGCGCGGATCACCATGGAAGCGGGAAGGACCTCCGGCACGCCTACCAGGAGGGTGACGACGTCTCCTTCCTTCTTGCGCGAGAGTACGACGGTCCCGGTAACCGTGATCTCCACATCACCGCCTGCTTCCGTGACCGCGATCTCGAGACGCGCACCGGGAGTCGCTTCGAACGTGTCCCGTGGCCCGTCACGTTCGGGATTCCAGGTGCCAACCCTGATCGCGGGGGAGACGTGGTCGACGCGCAACTTCGCAGTGGCGAGATGGCGGCCACCGGCTTCGTCCATCAGCCGGAGTTCGCGTTCTGCCATGGCCTGGTCCGCGACATCGAGGGCGACGGTCAGGACCGTGCTTCCGTCCCCCTGGATGACCTCTTTTCCACGCTTGAAGATGGTGCCGCTCCGAGGGTCTATGAGTGTCCAGGCGATAACGCCTTCGCCGCCGTGAGTCAGTTCGATCTTGACCTTGCCGTGAGTGACCGAGATGGCGTCGAGCCCCACGTCCACGCCGTTGACCTTGAAGGTGCGAAGTTGCACCGGTCGTCGCGCACGGATCGGGAAGGACAGTTTGGCGGTGGCGTTCCCGAGCCTGTCTTCTGCCTGCACGGTGATTCCCCCGTCGGCGTCCTCGGACAAGCGCAGGCGACGGACCTCCGACTTGCGGCTTTTCTCCTGATCGACGAACCCGGCGGGCGACAGCCCGGTTGAGACGATGTGTACGGGACCGAGTCCGTTGGGGTCTTGGACGACGACCTCGATCACAGCGCCGTCTTCGAGGACCGTCATGGTGTCAGGGTGCAGCGCCTTTCCCGCGACGCGGACAGTGATGGTGGGCGCGGAGGTGTCGACCTGGACGACCCACGTTCGCAGCACCGCGGACCCTCGCAACAGGCTGATCCCGGTCTTGCCAGACGGTTTGAGCTTCACGTCGGCGATGAGGTGCGCACCATCGACGCGCAGGGGTACGGCTCCGGTGATGTCGCTGCGCACGCTCATGCGCACCACGTCGGGCGGGGTACCAGGGTCGAGCAGGACACGAAGTTGGTGCTTGATTCCGGCGACGACGACGCCCGATGCCGAGAGCACCGTGTCTGACAGACGCACCTCGGTGACCGGGAGCCAGCGTTCGTCCTTCACGTCGAGGGTGAAGGTGGCCGTCGTCACCGTGTAGAGCTGGTTGCTTGCGGTGACCTCGACCTGGCGCTCACCCGCCGACGCGGTGACGCGGCGAGGAAGCGCCACGTGGAGAGCGGACTTCTGCAGAGCGGAGAGGGTGCCTTCGTCGTCCCCGGCCGCCCACGATACGCTGGCGAGTCCGCGTTCGTCCGAGACGTCGACCGCCACGGGAACTCCCGGTGGGACCAGGATGCGGGTCGATCCGTCGGCGGCGGGCGCCACGGGTCGGCCCTCGCCAACGGTGACCGCGACGTTGGGACAGCCCTGGTCGAGGCGCAAGTGCAGGTCGCCGTCGAGCTTGTGCGAAACTGTGGACCCATCAGGCATAGCGATCACTGCGGTGATCGGCAGCACCAGCGTCTTGCCCGATTCGTCCAGGTCGAGATCGACGAAGACGCTGTCATTCTGGAGCGGCACCACCCGGTCACCGAACTTGAGCGCCGTGAGTGTTCCCACGAGTTCAGGTGGGCGGATGCGTCCGCTTACACGGATGGGGTTCAGGCCGACCACGAGCACGTTTTCGCCCTCTGCATCGAATGACAATCTGCCGACGTTCTGGATGGGGTGATGCCTGCCGAGGGCGTCCAAGACCGTGCGGATCGTCAGGCTGCCCAGGCGCGCGGTCTGTTTCTCGGTCAGGCGCCCGGCCTCATCCAGCTCGCGAAGGGCAGCGAGGGCGCGTCCCAGGGAGCCTGCGGCGAGGTGCTGCTTCGCGCGCTCCAGCGAGGCATCGTCAGTCCTCAACGAAGACAGCCGCTGCGCGCTGAGAACGATGGCCACCAGGAGCAGGGCAGCGAAGACCAGGCAGACGAGGGCGCGCCGGTCCATGATCAGCGGCCCCCCTCTGGCTCGGACCACAGGACGCGGAGTCCGATGTCCGGCAGGCTCTCCAGATCGCGTGCTTCGGGATGGGGCCTGCGCTCCAAGAGCCCACCACCGGTCGTCGAGTTGTTGCCGTTGTGCCGATAGCTCCCCCCCATGGTGCCGTTTTCGGCGATCCACTCAGCCACGTTGCCTGCGAGGCCACGCAGCCCGAATGGGTTCTGGGCGCTCATCTCGCCCGCGACCCGCGCTCCGTCTTTGTTGTCGAAGTTGCACCATTCGCGGCTCTTGGGAAGCCTGAAATACCGCGTGGCGGACTTGGGGTCCGATCCGTCCATGAACACGACCCACTTGGCATCGGGCTTGATGAACAGGCCGGCCGCGCCCTTCCACTCCTCGGCGGTCGGCAACCGCCCTCCTCCACATTCGAACGCAAAAAACGCCGCGACGTCGTAGTAGACGTGGCGAAGCGGCATGTAGTCCGAGGCCTTTTCGTTGCGACTCCAGACCGCCTCCATGCGTGTGCGATCGATCCGATCCGCGGCGACCGCGCTCACGTTTTCAAGTTCGGGGATCTTGCTCCTGAAGTTCTGGATGCGCGCCGCCAGGTCCGAAGACACGCGGTTCCGGAAGGCCCGGAACTGACCGACCGTCGCTTCGGTCTCTGCGAGATAGAACTGCTTCTTGCCCTCACGGACGATGGGGACGGCACGCATGCCGGTCAAGGTCTGGATCTGCGCAACCGAGAGTGTCTTCGCTGGCATCACGACGGGCCGTTTGGCCTTCAGCGTGATGATGATCTGTCGCGTCATCTTGTTGCCCGCGATGTCGAGCGCGCGCACGATCAGCTGATAGGCACCGGGGTCGCGGGTTGGATTTCCGATGCTGTAGACGTTTGGCCTGGAGGCAGGTAGTCGCTTGAAGACGGGGGCGCCGCTCTCGAGGGAGACGTCCACATGGTCGACGCCGTGGGCGTCGTCGACATGAGCGGTGAAGCCCTCGATACGCTCGACCTCCACCTTGCCGTAGTCGTCGACGGGCTCACTCCCGTATTTGATGACGACCGTGGGTGGGGAGGTATCGACCCGTATGCGGGTTTCCGCGAACGGTTCGTCATCCATCCCGGTGTCGGCTCGCGCCGCAGTCAACTTGACGACGTACTCACCATCTGCGGGGAGGCTGAGCTTGATCTCGAAGGCCTCGGGGGCCTCATCGACGGTGACGGTGTGGGTGTAGTCGGGACCGGTGACTCCGACCTTGAGTCCGACGACCTGCGGGACCCGGTTCGAGAGCCCCAGCGTCACCTCACGCGAGCGGGCGACCCAGATATCGTCACGTTGGTTGCAGCCGGCCTCCGCGGTGACGCGGTTCAACTGCGGTTCGGCCTCCGCAGGAATCAGCCGCAACGCGATCGCTGTCACCCGACCGGCGAGGTCCTTCACGTCGAACTGGATCACGCGTTCGGTCCAGTTCGGCACGTCGTGAAAGACCCACGTGACCTGGCCGGCTCGTTGCTCGAAGTCATTCGCAGGGAGCTTGCCGATGATCTTCGAGAGGAGCTCTTCTTGGTCGTTGGGGAATCCGCAGTCGTCCTTCACCCGCAACTTGATGTTGCTCAGGCGCGTGACCAGGAGTCCGTTGTTTGCGAGCGCCGCGTTGCTCTCCTTGACCGCCAGGCCGTTGTGTATGACCTGCCACGTGGGCGGATCGCGGTCCCGTTCCCAGCGCACGGTATCGAACCAGACGGGCGGCACAGTCGTGACGTCGTCGCCGATGACCTGGTACCAATGGAGAGCGACCGATCCGCTCTCTCCCTCCAGGTTCGGGATGCGGACTCCCGCAGCCTTCGCGTCCTCCACCGCCACACCCGGCGTCCGGATCTCCTCCGCCCCTTCGGGCTTGAAGCCAAGGAGGAAGCGTCCGTTGCCCGCTACGTTTCGGACCACCAGGTCGATGGTGTCGCCCTTGATGGGGACGACCCGATCGTCGAACTGGCGGGGGGTCTTTGATTTGGCGGCGAGGCCGCCCGCCCGTGCCACGTAGAGGCTGGGAGGCTGAACCTGGATGATCACCTCGACCGCATCCGACTCACGGCCGGCGAAGTCCCGGGTGCGGTAGGCGATGCGCCACTTTCCGGGGGCCATCTCCTTGCCTTCCGGCGCGGTGATCTTCAGGTCGATGCCGCCGTCCACCACCTCGGTTGAGGGCAGCAGATCGACATCTCCTTCGAGCTTGTCGATGGTGACGTCAGCGTCCTTTTCATCGATGCGGCCTTCGTCCCGTACGCGGATGACGATCGGGGGGAAGCGCCCCACGTCCATGCTCCCACCGATGACACTGGATTCCCCGTACAGGGTCGTCGTCAACGTCGGCTTGCTGCGGTCGACGAGCACGGCGTAGCGCGTGATGACGCTGTTGTCCCC
>JABSRK010000074.1 GCA_013213915.1 Planctomycetota bacterium | reverse complement strand
CTGGTGGCAGCCCCACCATCGATGAACGAGCCGCGAACGTCTGACCCCATCGACGAGCTCCTCCGCCGGGGCTACCGGTACGCGCTCAGCTTGACCCACGACCCGACGCTGTCCGAAGACCTGCTTCAGGAGGCATGCCTGCGCATCAGCCGACGCAGTGGTCCCTGGCACGCGGCCTACCTGTTCAAGACCATTCGCAACCTCCGCATCGACGCGAGCAGGCTCGGTGCGCGACAGCCCGTCGAGCCTCTGGTCGGTGACGGCCCGCGGGCACCAACCCCCGATGAACCGGAGTGGGGCGCCGACGAACTGGCCGGTGCCCTCGCCCAGTTGCGGCCCGAAGATCGCGAGATGCTGTTCCTCACGGCTGTCGAGGGCTACACCACAGCCGAGATCGCCCAACTGACAGGGCGTCCCCGAGGCACCATCCTCTCCGCGTTGCATCGCGCCAAGAAGAAGCTCCGCCAGCTACTCGCAGACGACGAAGAAGAGGGCCTGACATGAGCGAACCTCGCGACGACATCGAACGACGTCTCCAAGACTGGTACGGCGCCCGCGAGCCATCTGCCGCGGCCGCGGCCAACGCACGCGGGTTGATCAACAGCCCTCGGCCAATGTGGCGCCGCCACGCTCTCGTCGCGGCGGCCTCCCTCGTCGCCCTCCTCACCCTCACCTGGTGGATCACCAACGATGCCCCGATCGACGACCATCCGCCGTACGCTTCTACTGCTGAAGCCGCCGCGACCGAGATCGCGAAGAACCATCGGAAGGGCCGCGCCCCCGAGTTCGCCACGACCAAGATCGAGCAGTTGGGGCCCGAAATGGTGGAGCGTCTCGGATTCGAACCGGTCACTCCGCTGAAGTTCCACGCTCGGCGAAACGTCACCATCCTCGGCGGACGCTACTGCTCCGTAGGCGGGGCCCCGGCGGCGCAGGTCGCTTGTCGTGATGCCGACGGACGACGCATGACGCTCTACCTGTGGCCCGCGAACGATGATGTCCCGGAGAACTGGTCATCCGACCACACAGTGGGCGACACCGTCGTGACCATCTGGAGGGAAGGCGAACTCCTGGCGGGCCTCGCGGCCCCGCGCTAACCGCCGTGGCACAGAGAAGGGAGAGCGCGCCGTGACCGACGCGGCCGCGGACGACTTCTGGGCCAACGCGGGGCCCCCTTCCCTTGGTAGAATCCCGCCAGGGCTCCCCGATGAAATCCATCCGCATACCGCTGTCCGTGCAGGCCACCATCGGGCTGGTCGCGGCCGCCTTCGCCATCATGCATGGCGAGGCGCCCACCATGGACGCGGAACGCCCGGTCGGCTACGCGCGCGACGTCAGGCCAATCCTCTCGGACCGATGCTACAAATGCCACGGCCCGGACGCCGCCCAACGCAAGGCCGGCCTGCGACTCGATACGCCCCAGGGAGCCACGGCCGTGCTGCCATCCGGACGCAGGGCCGTGATCCCTGGCGACACCTCGGCGTCAGCCCTGCTCGCCCGCGTGTCGCATCACGACGTCGCCGAACGCATGCCGCCCATCGACTCCGGGCGCAAGCCAGTCACCGCCGCAGAGATCGATGTCCTGAAGCGGTGGATCGCGGAGGGCGCGCCCTTCGAGGCACACTGGGCGTTCGTGCCGCCCCGTCGGCCTGCGCCGCCCGTCGTCGCTGACAGCGCGTGGGCACATAGCTCCATCGACGTCTTCATCCGAGCCGAACACGAACGCCGCGGCATGACGCCGTCAGCACCCTCCGGAGCCGAAACGCTCTGCCGCAAGATCACCCTCGACCTCACGGGCCTGCCTCCGAGCCCGGACGAGGTGCAAGCCTTCGCCGCAGACACAAAGCCAGGCGCCGTCGGTCGCCTCATCGATCGGCTGTTCGCGTCGCCCCGCTACGGCGAGCAGATGGCGCGCCACTGGCTCGACGCCGCCCGCTACGGAGACACCCACGGGCTTCACCTCGACAACGAGCGGTCCATCTGGCCATACCGAGACTGGGTCACGCAGGCGTTCAACCGGAACCTGCCCTACGACCGGTTCGTCACCGAGCAACTGGCCGGTGACCTGCTGCCCGAAGCGACCCTTCAGCAGCGCATCGCAACCGGGTTCAACCGCTGCAACGTCACCTCGGCCGAAGGCGGCATGATCGCGAGCGAGTATCTCGCCCTTTACGCAAAAGACCGGGTCGACACCACGGCCACCGTCTTCCTCGGGCTCACCCTCGAGTGCGCCAAGTGCCACGACCACAAATTCGACCCCTTCTCGCAGAAGGAGTACTACCAGCTGTACGCGTTCTTCCACTCCATCTCGGAGGACGCGTCGGACAAGAACGCCCTCATCGCGCCGCCCTTCGTCTCTGCTCCGACCATGGACCAGAAGGCGCGCATCAACCAACTCGATGCCGACATCAGCAAAGGCGAGGCGGAACTGGCGACCCCCAGCCCCGAGATCGACGCCGCCCAGGCCACGTGGGAGGAAGAGACGGGCAAACAGATCGCGGGCGGCTGGGTCATCCTGCGACCCGCTGAAGCATATTCCGCGGGGAAGGCCACCATGACCATCGGCAAAGACCGAGTGGTCCACGTCACCGGCAAGAGCCCCCCCCGTGACATCTACGAGGTCGTCGCCCGCACACACCTGCGCGACATCCGCGTCGTCCGTGTCGAACTGTTGCCCGATCCGGACCAACCCGGCGGCGGCATCGGCCGCGCCGATCACAACAACATCGTCCTCACCAACGTCGAGCTCGACGCGGCGCCTGCGCAGAACTGCGAACAGACGACCAAGATCAAGATCGATGCCGCCGCGGCGGACTGGAATCAGCGTGATTTCCCCGCGGCCAACACGTTGGACGGAAAACCCGAGACGGGCTGGGCGATCTCCGGCGGCGCCGACGACGAGCGATCCATCGTCTTCCGACTCGAAAAGCCGATCAGCTACGTCGGCGGCACACAGTTGAAGCTGCGACTCGGATTCGGATCCGGGTTCCTCCAACACACCATCGCCCGTTTCCGGGTCTCGGTTTCTGACCGGGTGGACAAGACTCCGGCGGTGCTGCGCCCGTGGCTGCGCACCGAGCAGCCGTTCGAGGGCAAGAACATGAACCAGGCCCTGAAACGGGCCTACGCACCCGAGAAGAACCCTGACCCGGCCGCCAGGTACCAGGACGGGAAGGTCGGCTGGGTCCCCGCCCCCGAATACGTGGACGGAAAATCGCACCTGTTCTCCCAGCTCCCCAACCGCGCGTACTACCTCCAACGGATCATCGATTCGCCCAGCGCCCGCCCGTTCTCGTTCTTCGTCGGCAGCGACGACTCCATCAAGGTGTTCTTGAACGGCAAGGAGATCTTCGTCCGCAATGTGGCCCGCGGCGTAGCAGCCGATCAGGACCGGGTCGATGTAGGCCTCCAGGCCGGCGAGAACCGGCTCATGATCAAGATCGTCAACGGAGGCGGCGCCTGCGGGTTCTACTTCCGGGCCCTCGGCGAATACGTCGATGGCGTCCCGACGGCGGTGGCGCGCATTCTCTCGGTGGCAGTGGCCCAACGCAGCGACGCGGAGACGACGCGCCTGCGCTCCTACTACCGCACGAACCACTCGGAACCGTGGCGCAAGAAGAAGCAAGCGCTGCGCAAGTTCAAGGATGAACGCAAGAAGGTCGAGGCCGCGTACCCGAAGACCATGGTGATGGCGGAGCTCCCGAAGCCACGCGAATCCCGCATCTTGATCCGCGGCGAGTACGACAACCCGGGAGAGGTCGTGACCCCCGGCGTTCCGTCCGCGCTCCCACCGCTGAAGGACGGAGCGAAGAGCGGTCGGCTCAGCCTCGCCCGATGGCTCGTCGATCCCGCGCACCCGCTCACATCGAGGGTCTTCGTCAACCGGCTCTGGCAGATGCTGTTCGGCGCCGGCCTGGTCGCCACTCCCGAAGACTTCGGTTCACAGGGCACCTACCCGACTCACCCGCAGCTCCTGGACTGGCTGGCCGTCGAGTTCGTGGAGAGCGGATGGGACATCCAGCACATGCTCCGCCTCATGGTGTCTTCGGCCACCTACGCGCAGGCATCATCCATCTCCGCCGCCGGGCTCCAGGCCGACCCGGCCAACAAGCTCCTCGCCCGAGGCCCACGACACCGCCTCGACGCGGAGGAGATCCGAGACGGCGCGCTGCTCATGGGTGGACTCCTGGTCCAGGCCATCGGCGGCAAGGGCGTCCGGCCGTATCAGCCACTGGGGGTCTGGAAAGCGGTCGGCTACACCGACAGCAACACGGCCAACTTCCGACAGGACAAGGGACACGCTTTGTGGCGCCGGAGCCTCTACACGTTCTGGAAACGAACGGCCCCGCATCCGACCATGTCCCTGTTGGATGCGCCGTCCCGCGAGGCGTGCTCGGTGCGCCGCGGCCGCACCAACACTCCGCTGCAGGCGCTGGCGCTCATGAACGACATCCAGTTCGTAGAGGCCGCCCGGGGCTTCGGCGCACAGGCCCTCGCCCATGGCGGTGACGACGACGACGCGCGCCTCGCCCGGATGTGGCGTTGGGCGACGTCCCGCCGACCCGACGCATACGAACTCGGCGTCATGCGCGACCTGCTGACCGCAGAACGAAAGCACTACGCCACGCGTGCCGTCGAGGCAAAGCGGTTGATCGAGACCGGCCAGTCGAAACCCCCGGCTGACATCGATGCGGGTGAGCTCGCCGCGTGGACATCCATTGCGAACATGATCCTCAACCTGGACGAGACGCTCACGAAGGGCTAACCGATGGACCCGATCCGCGAACACGCACAGATCATGACCCGGCGCCACCTACTCGGGCGCTGCGCCACGGGCATAGGAACGGCGGCCCTCGCATCGCTCCTCACACCAGACAGCGCCGCCCAGGCCGCCAGCTCCGACGACCAAAGAGCCGCGATCATGGGGCCCCACTTCCCGCCGCGCGCGAAGCGGGTCATTCACTTGTTCATGTCCGGCGCCCCTTCCCAGATGGACACCTGGGACTACAAGCCCGAGATGGACAAGTGGTTCGACAAGGAACTGCCCGAGTCCGTATTCGCGGCGCCGCCGCGCCCGGGCGCCAAGCCCAAGCGGCAACGGTTCACGACCATGACGTCCGGCCAAAAGCGGTTCCCCATCGCGCCTTCCATCTACAAGTTCCATCGGGCGGGTGAGGTCGGCACGTGGATCTCGGAGCTCCTCCCCCACACCGCCACCATCGTCGATGACCTGTCGATCATCCGCAGCGTGTGGACGGACGCCATCAACCACGACCCCGCCATGACCTTCGTCCAGACCGGGGCCGAGCTACCCGGACGCCCCAGCATGGGATCGTGGATCTCGTACGGCCTCGGCAGCATGAACAGCGACCTACCGTCGTACATGGTGATGACCGCCACATGGACCGGGCGCAAGTCCGCGCAGGCACTGTTCAGCCGGCTGTGGTCCACAGGGTTCATCCCGTCCGAGTACCAGGGGGTGGCCCTGCGCGCGCAAGGTGACCCGGTCCTCTACCTCAACGATCCCCCCGGCATGGACCGGGGCTCGCGGCGCCGCATCCTCGACGCCGTCGCCAAGCTCAACGCCCGGCTCTTCGAACGCGAGGGTGATCCCGAAATCGACGCCCGCGCACAGCAGTACGAGATGGCGTTCCGCATGCAGAAGTCCGTCCCCGACCTGATGAACATCTCGGACGAGCCGCAGCACATCCTCGACCTGTACGGCCCCGACGTGAAGAAGAAGGGCACGTTCGCCGCCAGCTGCCTCCTGGCGCGCCGCATGGCCGAACGGGATGTCCGCTTCGTCCAGATCTGGCACCGTGGCTGGGACCAGCATGGCAACCTCCCCGGAGACCTCCCGAAGCAATGCCGGGACGTCGATCAACCCTGCGCTGCCCTCATCAAGGACCTGAAGCAACGCGGCATGCTCGAGGACACGCTGGTGATCTGGACGACCGAGTTCGGACGTACCACCTACTGCCAGGGCAACCTCACGAAAACCATGTACGGCCGTGATCACCACCCCCGCTGCTTCACCACCTGGATGTGCGGTGGGGGCGTCAAGCCCGGCGTCGAAGTCGGCCGCACGGACGACTTTTCGTACAACATCATCGAACGCCCGGTGCACGTTCACGATCTCAACGCGACCATCCTCCACCTTCTGGGCCTCGACCACAAACGGCTCACGCACCGCTTCCAGGGGCGAGACTTCCGGCTCACGGACGTTCACGGCGAGCTGGTGAACGAGATCATTGCCTGACAGATGTTCCACCGCCTGATGTCGATCACGCGCCGGCTCTCCATGCTGCTCGTTTTCTGCGCGTTCGCTGCCGCGCAACGCCCCAACGTGATCCTCGTCATGGCCGACGACCAGGGATGGGGCGACGCGGGCTACCAGGGCCATCCGACCCTGAAGACGCCCCACCTCGACGCCATGGCCCGCTCGGGCCTCCGCTTCGATCGGTGGTATGCGGGCGCCCCCGTGTGCTCGCCGACGCGAGGGACCTGTCTGACCGGCCGGCATCACATGCGCTACGGCATCCCGACAGCGAACGCCGGGCACCTCCCGACGACCGAACCGAACCTGGCCGCCATCCTCAAGCAGGGCGGCTATCGCACCGGCCACTTCGGCAAGTGGCACCTCGGCACCCTCACCAAGACCATCAAGGACAGCAACCGTGGGGGCACCGCGAAAGGCCGCAAGCACTACGCGCCGCCCTGGGATCGGGCTTTCGACGTGTGCTTCTCGACCGAAGCGAAGGTCCCCACGTTCAACCCCATGAAGACGCCTCCCGGCTGGGCCGGGGGCGTCGGCAAGAACGCGAAGACGGGATCGCCCTACGGCACGCGGTACTGGACCGGTCCCGAAGAGTGGGTGCGGGACGAAGCCCTCGGGGCCAAGGACGACAGCCACCTGATCATGGACCGGGCGACGCGATTCATCAGTGACAGCGTCGGCGCCAAGAAGCCGTTCTTTGCGGTCATCTGGTTCCATGCTCCCCACCTCCCCGTGGTCGCCAGCGAGAGCGACCAGAAGCCGTACCTGTCCGAGACCCGAGACCGTCACCGCCACTACCTGGGCTGCATCACGGCCATGGACCGAGCTGTCGGCTGGCTGCGCGCCCACCTCAGGAATCTGAAAATCGCAGACGACACCATGGTCTGGTTCTGTGCGGACAACGGGCCCGAGGGGCGCGACAAGGCGCCTGGCTCGGCCAAGAGACTCCGAGGCCGCAAGCGTGACCTCTACGAAGGCGGCATCCGTGTCCCCGGGCTCCTGGAGTGGCCGGGACGGCTGAAGCAAGCGCGCGTGATCAGCACCCCGTGCAGCACCCTGGACTACCTGCCGACGGTCCTCGCCGCGACAGGTGTCCCCTTGCCTGACGGCGCCCCCCCGCTCGACGGTGTCGACCTCATGCCGCTCGTTGAAGGGAAGACCACAACGCGTCCGCGCGCCATCCCGTTCGTGTTCGGAGGTCGGGGGGCGCTGATCGACGGCCGCTGGAAGATCGTGCGCCCCGGCAACGGCAAGCCATTCGCGCTGTACGACATCACCGCCGATCCAGCCGAGTCGGCGGACCTGTCCGCCGACCACCCCAAGGTCAAGACCCGGATGGTGAAAGCGTGGATCGAGTTCAAGGCGACGCTGCCGACGCGATAGAGCCATCTGGTACGCTCGTCAGCGGTGACTCCCAAGCTGACGTCAGCGCTGATCCTCATCCTCGTGGCACCCGTCGCCGCACAGACGTACTTCGTCCCGCGGCCGTCCCTCAACATCGGGGCAACCCCACCAGGGCTCTCCCCATGTTTGTTCGGCGAATTCACGGGTGACGGGAACCCCGACCTCATCACCTACCGGGCCGGGTACATCGAGTGCTTCGTCGGTGCCCCCAACACCTCGTTCGGTATGCCAGGCCCGGTTCAATCGCCCGCCGGCGTCGCCAACACCTCCGTCAACAAGGAGATGCTCCTCGGCCCCATCGATCTTGACGGTGACGGGCTCAACGACTTCGTCCGCGGCGGCCTGTTCGGCCCGCGGCCGATGATCAATCAAGGCGGCGGCAACTTCACGCCAGGTGGCGGCCCCGTCTGGCCGATCTCGGCATTCGAAATGCGCCTCGATGACATGGACGGCGTGCCGCCCCTCGACCTCTGCTATCCCGAGCTGTATGCGACCGGCGTCGCCACCGCCGTCAGCATCGCGAGCTACGACCAGGCGACGATGACCCTCATCCCGCAATTCACCGTCCCCACCGCCCCCTGCACTTGCGTCCGAACCGGAGACTTCAACGGGGACGGCGCGCGGGACATCCTCCTCTGCGGTGTGGCGCCGGGGGGCGCCATGGAGTTCTCCGCGCTCATGGGCAACGGCCTTGGCACCGGGTTCAATCCCGTCGGTCCTTTCCCCATGCTCTCGACCATCGCCGGCGCGGGGCCGGTAGCCGTCAACCCCATGGTCGCCGACCTCACGGGCGACGGCATCGACGACGTATTTTCCCAGACCGCTATCCCGGGGACGTTCAGCTTGCACGTCGGATTGTCGGCATTCTCCAACACGGCCACCTTCGCTGCGCCCATCACCATCACCGTCCCCTGGACGGCCTGCTTCGTCTCCGCAGGGCTGAATCTGCCGCGCCTCGACGATATCGACGCAGACGGCGAACTGGATCTCCTGTGGGGCACCTGCGCGATCCCGGGCAGCTCGGCCAATCTCTCGCCGTGGGTCCTGCGCGTATGGCGCGGACTCGGCGGCGGAGCGTTCGGCAATCCGTTCGACATGGAGCTCGTTCCGATGAGCGACTACGACTACGGGCCCTCGTTCTTCGACCTCGAGGATACGGACGGGGATGGCGACCTGGATCTCGGGTGCATATCGGTTTCGTGGCTCCTCTGGGACCTGTGGGTCCAGTCCCACGAGAATCAGGCGATCGTCGGGCCAGGCTCGGGCACCGTCGCCGGCGCCGCACCACCCACGCAGTTGCTGACACCGTTGACACCGGGCGCGACCGCGACCGCGACCCTCGTCGGCGCTGCCCCCAGCGCAACGACCGCTCTCGGCCTCTCCCTGAACGCGTTCCTGCCCTCCACTGTCGCCGGGCCCATCTGGCTCGACATCTCCCCCAGCAGCCTGCTCTGGCCCACTCCGTCCCAGGGGATCTTCACCACATCCCCCGCCGGATCAGCGAGCATATCCGTCGGCATCCCCCCCACCATTCCGTCCGGAACGACCCTGTTCTCCCAGTGGATCGTCCAGGACGCCGCGGGTGGCTACACGCTCCTCGGTTCCAGTTGGACGGTCTCGGAAGCGCGCACCCTCATTGTCTTCTGACGCCGCCTCGGGTCGGCTCCCGGCTGCCCTATATGTCGAGCGATCCGGTGCTGTCTGCGAACCGCTTGCGGTGCACGCCGACCTTGCCCATGAGCGAGAGATAGAGGTTCGCCATGGGGGTGCGCCGCGGCAGGACGAGATGCCGGCCAGTCTTCAGCCGTCCTCCGCCCCGACCTGCGATGAGGACCGGCAGATCCATGTGGTTGTGGCGGTCCCCGTCCCCGAGGCCAGATCCGTAGACGACCATGGACTGGCGCAGCAGATCGCTGCTCTCGTCCTTGGTCTCAGAGAGTCGCTTGATGAACCCGGCGAACTGCTCCGCGTGCCAGCGGTTGATACGGCGGATACCGTCCAGGTTGGCCGCCTTCTTACCGTGATGGGACAGGCTATGGTGCCCGTTCGTGACCCCGGCCATACGGTAGCTGCGGTTGCTGCCGGCCTGCCCGAGCATGAACGTGACGGTACGAGTGAGGTCAGCCTCGAACGCGAGCGCGACGAGGTCGTACATCAAGTGAAGCCGTGACGCGAACCCGCGCCCCGCATTCTCGAGCACGTCGACGGGCATGCCCTTCGTCTCGGGTTCGGCCTCCAACTCTGACTTCAGTCGCACCTCCACCTCGCGCACGGACGCGAGGTACTGGTCGAGCTTCGCCCGATCCTTCGCGCCCAGACGCCCGCGCAATCGTTTCGCGTCCCCCAGGGCCGCGTCGAGGATGCTGCGGCGATCGAGGGCGAGCGCCTCACGCTCCTTCCGCGACGCGATTTCGCTCGGGTCTCCGAACAACCGACTGAACACCTCGCGAGGGTCGGTCTCCTTCGTGACCGGTGCCGTGGGCGTCCGCCACGACACATTGTTTGAATACGCGCACGCATAACCCGAATCGCAGGAGCCGCTGCGCCTTCCGCGTTCCATGCCGATCTCAAGGGAGGGGAATCTCGTCGCGCCTCCCATTTCCTTCGCGATGACCTGATCGACGGACACCCCCACATGTATGTCCTTGCCGCCGGTCTTCTTGGGGTGGGCGCACGTCAGATAGGTGGATGCGTTGCGCGCGTGGTCACCCGGCCCGTCGCCATGGGGGCGGCCTGCGTCGATGGCCAGGTGTGTCGCGACCAGGATGTCATCGTGGAACGGGCTGAGGGGATCGAGAATGTGCCCGAACTTGAACTCGGAGCCTTCCCCAGCGGGCGTCCAGTCGTCCATCTTCATGCCATTCGGCGCGAAGATGAAACACGCCCGCACCGGCCGCGCGCCCCGCGAACGGGTGAGCGCCGGGGTCATGGCCGAGAGAAACGGTAGCGCCAGCGAGACGCCGGCGCCCCGCAGCACGGCGCGGCGTGACAGCTTGCGCTTAAGGACGACGTGAGCCATGGACAACAGCCTACCGCGAGGACCGGCGACGGCGAAAGGCGTCTGTCCGCACGATCGCGAGGATCAGCTCTTCCAGCGTCGGGGTCTCCCCGACCCGCGCGACCAATGACTCCAGGGCCAGAGCGTCGTCATCGCTCACCTCTCGCCCGATGGCATACACGAACAACTTCCTGGCCACGCAGCGCACGAACAGCGGATCGTCGCGCACCAACGCCTTCAACTGTTGGATGCCGTCCAGCTTACGTCCATCGGGCAGCTCACCCGACGCATCGACCGGTCGGCCCCCATCCTTGTCACGCCATCTCCCGACCGCGTCGAAGTTCTCCATCGTCAACCCGAGGGCGTCCATCCTCACGTGGCACGAAGCGCACGTCACGTTCTTGCGGTGTTCCGCCATGCGAGCACGCAGCGTGGCGGCGTCCGTGATGGACTCCTCCCCGGGGAGGCTGTCGGCCCCGGGTGGTGGTGGCGGCGGCGGCGTGCCGAGGATGTTCTCGAGCAGCCACTTGCCACGCTTGACCGGAGACGTCCTGGTCGGGTTCGACGTGATCGTGTGAACGCTCCCGTGCCCCAGCACACCGCCCCGCAGCCGGTCCTTCAACGTCACTCGTTGGAACGCGTCGTCATCGAACTCACCCTCGATCCCGTAGTGCCGGGCGAGGCGCCCGTTGACGAAGGTGTAGTCCGCATCGACCAGATCCTGAATCGGACGACTCTCCCGCAACACGGACTCGAAGAAGCGCTCCGTCTCCTGCCGCAGATCGTCCGCCAGGGCGTCCGTGTATCCCGGGAAGCGGGCCGGATCAGGGGATGCGTCGGCCAGGTTCCGCAGCTCGAGCCACTGGGACGCGAACTGAGTCGCGAGGGCGGAGGCCCTGGGATCGCGCAGCATGCGCCGCGCCTGGCGGACGAGGATGTCCGGATTACCCAGGGTCTTCCGCGCTGCGAGCCGGTAGAGCTCGGCGTCGGGAGTACTGCTCCAGATGAAGTACGACAACCGCGAGGCCAGCTGCCAGGGGCCGAGATCTTGCACCCCCGCTGAGCCTCGAGATGATCTCGGCTCGGCCCGAAACAGGAAGTTGGGGGATACCAGCGACGCCGCGAGCGCGAGCCGAACGCCTTCCCGGAAGCTCGCCCCCCGCGCGACCTTGTCCTTCAACACCCCGCCCATGCTCGCCATCTCGGACGATGTGGGCGGGCGTCGCCAGACGTGACGGAGCATCTCGCGCAGAATCGGTCGCGCGCGGCGCTCCGGCCTCCCGTGACCGGGGTCTGCCGCAATGATCCACTGGTGGCCTCGGGTGACGGGCGGATCATCGATGGGGCCCACGATCTCCAGCCACTCGACGATGAGATTGCGGTCCCTCTCGCTGGGAACCGGGTCCTTGGGCCGGTAGTAGTCGTTGGTGAACGCCAGACCGATACGGCGGCGACCTCCGTCCATCTCGACCTCGAGTTCAAGAGGCCCGCGCTTGTCCCGGGTGGCCTTCACATCCACCACCTTCACTCGCCGGCGGTCGATGACGAAGGCGGCCTTCGCCAGTTCAGGTCCGGCCTGCTGGGCCCAGGCCCCTGCCCGAAGGCGGTATCGCCCGCGGCGCGGGAGTTGGAGGGAAGTCGAAACCGTGCCGTTGCTGAACAACACGTGGGTGTCGCCTCGAACGCTGTCGTCGCCGAGGGTCGATGACAGGTCCGCAGCGGCGATCCTGCGGACGGCCGGCTTCCCCGGAATCTCGGTGTTGATGACCTGGGCTGCGATCTTCTCGGCCGCCGACGCGTACTTCTCGATGTGCAGCGTCGAAAACGTGAGCGCATCGCCGATGTTGTCGAATCCGTAACCGAGGTCATCGGCTGGGAATGCGTCGGCGGCGTCCGTCTCCACCCCGAACAGGTCGCGGATCGAGTTAACGTATTCAGCACGGCTCAACCGCCTGATCGTCGTGCGCCCCGGGTCGAGTTGAAGGCGACCGATGCGGGCCGCGAGCGCGGCGTCGGCCCACTTCACCGCCGCCTTCACATGGGCGACGTCGGGACGATCGCGGCCTGGGGGCGGCATGTCGCCCGCCAGGAGACGGTCGCGAACGCGGAGCAGCGAATGGAGATCGGCGGCGGAGGACGCGTCGCCCCCGAGGTCACCGAGATCGAGCGCCGCCTTGGGCCGAAGCCCGCCGTGGCACTGAACGCAATGTCCCTCGATCAACTGACCCAACGATCGGCTGAAACCGGCCGCGTCCTGGCCGACGCATGCTCCGGCGAGCAACAGGGCAACAAGCGAACGAGCAAGCACGCCACCATCGTAGCGCTCGTCGTCTATCATGCGTGCATGATCCGTCACCCCATCATGCTTCTCCTGCTGGTCTCCGTGCTCCCCGCTCAGGAGAGCGGCACGCCGCCGCCAGGGTTCGTGTCACTCCTCCAGGGCGACGGACTCGCCGGCTGGCGTGGACGCCCCCACCTGGATCCGAAGAAGGAAGCCGCCATGGCGCCCCG
>JABSRK010000073.1 GCA_013213915.1 Planctomycetota bacterium | reverse complement strand
TCCACGCAGGCTACGATGACAGGGCCCTATCCCCCTTGGAAGGTCACGTGCGAACAGGCGTTACGTTCTTCGCTTTCCTCACGGCGGTTGTCGCGGGGCTCGTCCTGTGGTGGGACGAGTCCGACAGCACCGACAGTCCCGATGCGCCCTCGAACACGGGAAACACGATCGGGACTGGGAGCCGCGACGATGGGGGGCAACGGGACGAAAAACCGAGCGTCGTTCCGGCGCCCTTCGCGGAGGCCACGGGCACCGGCCTGACTATTCTGGGCCGCGTGGAAAACGCCAGCGGCAGCCCCGTGCCCGACGCGCCGCTCTCCGTCAAACTCCACGTCGGCGAGAGCACGTTCGGCGCTCCCCACACGACGAATCCCGTGGTCGCGGACGGCGAGGGTTCCTTTTCGTTCACCTTGCCGTCCGGCGGAGCGTGGTCAGCAACCGTCACGTCCCGCGTGCCCGGATTCGTCGCGGCCGACCTCGTCATGTCGCTGCGCCCGGACCAGCCACCCGGGCGCGCGGTGCTCGTCCTGCACCCGCTCAACGCGGAACGCACGGTGCGTACTCTGGACCCGGACGGACGCGCGATTTCGGGAGTCCGTCTCCACATCGACCAGACCAACCAGGTCATCCACACCGATGAGCGCGGGCACGCGAGGGTTCGTATCAGCCGGAGCTTCGGTCCCGTGTGGGCTCATCTCAGCCACAAGCTCTGTAGCGCAACGACGCGCTCGATCGACGCGTGGCGTGGAGAGGGCCCGCAGGTTCTGGAGTTCGTGCTCGGAAACGGGTACGCGATCTCGGGGATCGCGAGCGATCCGCAAGGTCGTCCCGTCTCGGGCGTGGTCGTCCGCCTCGTGGGCTGGACCGTCGTGCGAACCGAGACGGATGAACAGGGTCGGTTTTTCCTCGCCGGGTTCAACCCCAACCGCAACAACCAACGCCTCACACTGAGGCACGAGGATTATCTCCCGGCGACGGTGACCGCGCCCCGCAAGGGAGCGGGCATCCTGCTGGAGGTGACGTTGCAACGAGGACTGGACGTTTGCGGGACCGTGACCGGTCCCGACGAGCGTCCTGTGATGGGCGCGCTCGTCACCCTCGGTCAGGACCAGATGGTCGGGCGCAGCCGCCGGACAACCGGGGCTCGCGGCGAGTTCTGCCTCGGCGCACCGGTCCGCGGCGAGCTCATCCTCCGCGTGAGCTATCCCGGTCTCGCACCACACCTCAGACACATTCACGCCGAACCCGATGCACCCCCGCTCGAGATCAAGCTGGAGCGCGGACACGTCCTCGGCGGACGCGTCGTCGATGAAGACGGGCACCCGATCCGGGGAGCGACTCTGTCGTTCCATCTCGAGGAGCCGATGGACCTCGGTCGCTGGACCGTCAGCGACGAGAGCGGCAACTGGCTCGTCGAGGGCCTGCCGACAGGTGTCGTCCAGTTGGGGTGCTTTGAGTACGGATATATCCCCGTCGAGAGGAAGGACATCGCGACCGGACAACGCAATTTGGACGTCGTCATGACACGGTCGGGCGGAATTGAGGGGACCGTCGTCGACCAGACCAACCAGCCAATCACGCGCTTCAGGATCGCGTTCACACCCAGCGTCGCGCCGGGCGGATCGCCAGCCGCTCGCCCCCCGGCGTCGTGGAGCCTGCCCGGTCGCTTGTTCGAATCCGCGGACGGACGATTCTCGTCCGGACGTACGCCCCTGAGCCCGAATCAGGCCTACCGCGTCGAGGTGTCGGCAACCGGATACGCCACGCGCGTGATCGAGCCCTACACCCCGACGCTCAGCCCACGCAACGACCCGGTGAAGGTCGTGCTGACCGGCGGTGGCGGCGTGTCGGGGCGGGTGACGGACGCCCAGAATCGAGGGGTGGCCAACGCCGTGGTGGCGCCAGCACCTTCGTTCCTCGACGGTATGGTGGAGCTCGCGCACGGGCCGCGGGCGACCACTGACGCGACCGGTGCGTACACCTTGCGCGGCCTCGCGACCGGATCGGTGGAAATCGAGGCGCGCCACGCCCGGTTCGCCCCCGTGCGGCGCCAGGTGCAGATCGTCCGCGGCCAGGTCTCCCACGAAGAGGATCTGGTCATGCGGGCCGCGGGGTCACTGCACGTCGACGTGCGCGTCGATCCAGCAGATCTCGGCCAGACCCGGGTCGTGCTCGAACCGAACGGCCCCGGAAAGCGGACCGAACATCCGCTCTCCTCAAACACCCTGACCCTCCCCTGGGTTCTCGCCGGGAACTACCGCATTTCGCTCGCCAGTTCGCGTCCCGATCTTGACGGCCTCGGGACCACCGTGGACATCGTCGCCGGACGCCGACGTCCCATCGCCTTCGAACCGGTTCTCCCCACCTGCGACCTCCGCGGCCACGTCACCATCGACGGTCGCGTCCCCACCAACGTCGTCGTCGACCTGGTCCTCTCCCGTATCAACGCCGACGGGACACGGACCCGCCATGCCAACCGCGACAGCCGCTCCGACGGTAGCTTCGTCTTTGGTGATCTCGAGCCGGGACGCTGGCACATCGCGGCCTCCTTTACGCGCAACGGTCGACGGCTCGCAGGCGAACAGATCGTCGCAGTCGAGCCGGGGCAGCCGCCCGTGAAGATCGCGTTGAAGACGAATTAGGTCGGGACACGTCTGGGGGAAACGCCGTCCTGGCCCCGCCCTGAATCGAGCGACACCAGGAGAGTGGCCCCGCTACAAGGGGCGCCCGACCCGCTCCTCGAAGCCCTTTCGAAAGCTGCGGCTGAGGGTCAACTCCTTGCCACCCACGAGACGAACGAGATAGTCGCCCGACCCGAGGCGCTCGAGTTCGCTGATGGCGCCGAGACGAACCATGGCGGAGCGGTGGATACGGACGAAGCTCTCGGGGTCGAGCTCTTGCTGGAGGTGGGTAAGAGTGTCGCGGAGCAAGTGCTGGGAACCGGCTGTGTGGATGTAGACGTAGTTCCCGGCGGCCTCGATCCAGTCCACCTCATCGACCGGCACGAGAACGATGCGGCCCTGGCGCTTGACGACGAAACGCTCGAGGTGCTTGCGTCCACGCCGTTCGAGTTGCTGCAGAAGATCTTGGACCCCGTCGCGACTCTCGTCTTTCTCGCGCACGCGATCGGAAGCTCGTTGAAGGGCCTGGAATAGCCGGTCACGGTCAAATGGCTTCAATAGGTAATCGGTGGCGCTCGCCTCGAACGCGGCGACCGCGTACTGCTCGTAAGCGGTCACGAAGACGATCACCGGGCGGTCGTCCTCCGGTAGCTCCGCCAAGACCCCGAACCCATCGAGTTCGGGCATCTGGATGTCGAGCAGGACGACGTCAGGCCGCTCACTCTGGATCGACGCGAGGGCATCTCGACCGTTCCCCGCCTCGCCGCACACGACGAATCCGTCCGCCGTACCGACCAGTTCGCGGAGCCCTTCGCGGGCGATGGGTTCGTCGTCCACCAGAAGGACACGGACCGGGTCCGTCACGCGTCCTCCACGATGAACGGAAGCCGCACCAACGCGCGAACGCCGCCGCCATCGGCGCCCTCGATCCGGAGTTCCTGGTCGTCACCGTACAGGCGGGCGAGACGCTGCCGCGTGTTACCGAGCCCCATCCCCTCACGCAGGGGCGCATTTCCAGCGGCGACGGGAAGCCCGACGCCGTCATCCACGACCTCCAGCACCAGATGCCCGTTCTCCCGTGATGCAGCGATACGGATCGCACCGTCGCCGGAGCGCGCTTCGACACCGTGGCGCACCGCGTTCTCCACCAATGGCTGGAGCACGAGGCTCGGGACGCGGCACTCGAGCGTGCCATTGTCAACGTCGAGTTCGATGGTCAGCCGGTCGTGGAAACGCGTCCGCTGGATCTCGATGTACGGATTCAGAAACTCCAACTCCTCGCGGAGCGTGATCTCCTGGGTGCGCACGGTCTCGAGACTGCGCCGCAGGAGGTCTCCAACGAGCGTGAGAATGCGATTGGCCTGCTCGGGGTCCTTGCGCATGAAAACGCCGATGGTGTGCAGCGTGTTGAACAGGAAGTGCGGCTGCAGCTGCGCGCGGAGAGCGGCCAGTTGTGCTTCGACCAACTGGCGCCGCAACTCGACGGCCTCCAGATCCTTCTCGGTGAGGCGGCGACGGTATGCCGCGCCCTGCGCAAGAGCGACGATACCGACGAAGATCGGGATGTCGATCATCAGCCCGCCGGGAATCCACCGCCTGACGCCTTCCACGAACGAGCGGTCCGTACCAACGCCGAACAACTCACGCCCGACGACGTAGAGCGCCCCGTGCGCCAGGATGAACACCCCCAGGACGGCCGCAGCGACAACGATCCACCGCCATCCGCGGAGTGTCTTGGTCGAGCGCCCACCCCAGCGGAAGACCGCAGGCGCGAGGAACGCGTACGTCCCCATCAGCGCGACCATCCAGAGGATGCTCTCGACCGGATCGAAGTCGGCCCGATCGCGACCGTAGGTGAGCCAGAACGCCAGCCCCACCAGGCCCCCCGCCGCGGACCATCCGACCAGGTTGAGCACCCACACGCGCGGTGGGTAGCGGAAACCGTCCAGAAGCGTACGCATCGCGTTCCATCCTACGTCAGCCGGGCCGACGGATCCCCTGGGTGGGGCAGGACGCGCCGGGACGACCTCGGACCGCTCGTTCCGGGGTGGAGACGCGGCCGCGGACACGTCATCATGCGGGTCGGGAGCATCCCGTGGAGTACTGGGTCGACGGCTACAACCTGATTCTGCGCAAGCACTGGAACGCCAAGGCGACGCTCCAGCAGGCGCGCGATCGCCTGCTCTCCGCCGTGACGGCGCTGGGGGTCCCCGTACGGGTGTTCTTCGACGCGTCCAAACCGGGCGCCGGCGGGCGCCAGTCAGGAACTCCGAGCACCAGGGTGGCGGCGACGTTCGTCCGGGACAAGTCCGCCGACGACGCAATCGCCGACGCCTTGCGATCCACGCCCAAGGGTACTGTCACAGTGGTCACCGACGACCGCGAGTTACGCGGCCGCGCCCGGCAGTTGGGCGCCAACACCTGTGGCGTCGACCGCTTCTTGGAGAAGCTCGAAAAGGCGTACGCACCGCAATCCAAGCCAACCCAGCGAGGTGGCGATGCCGCCCCGAGCGAGAAGCCGGGGCACATATCGAAGAGACAGGTCGATGACTGGATGAAGTACTTCGGCTTCGACGAAGACGAGGACCCGCTCCCGTGAGGCAGCAGACGATACACGGGCCCGACCCTGCGCTCGGCAACGGCGTCTTCGGGCTCCCGCACCGTGCCTCCGACGCGCTCGTGCACCTCGTACCGGTTCCCTACGAGGCGACGGTCAGCTACCGCACCGGGACGATCAACGGGCCGCGCGCCATCCGCGACGCGAGCACTCAGGTCGATCTCCTGGACGCCGACGGTGGGCGTCCCCATCGCTACGGGATCTGGCAGCATCCCGAGTCGGCGCAGGTTCGACGCTGGAGCAAGGAGGCACGGCTCGGAAGCGTGCGCGCGAAGAACCGCGCTGGCGGCCAACTGAACAGGTGGCTCACGAACAAGATCGAGCCACTGCTCGACGACGGACGCATCGTCGGCGTCGTCGGGGGCGACCACTCGGTCCCCTTCGCTACGATCCAGGCCCATGCGCGGCGCTCCCCGGGCATGGGCATTCTCCACTTCGACGCGCACTTCGACCTGCGGGAAGCGTACGAAGGCTGCACGTGGTCCCATGCGAGTGTCATGCACAACGTGTTGACCAGGGTTCCCGAAGTCGCGCGGATCGTGGCCGTCGGCATCCGTGATTATTGCGACGAGGAGGACGCCCTGGTCCGCGAGTCGAACGGACGGGTCGTCCCCTTCCTGGACGCCGACCTCCGCGACGCAAACCTCCAGGGGCAGCCGTTCGCGGTCCAGGCTGAGCACATCGCCGAAGCGCTCCCCCGTGACGTCTACGTCTCGTTCGACATCGACGGACTCGACCCGTTCCTGTGCCCGAACACGGGGACACCGGTCCCGGGAGGCCTGTCCTTCCAGCAGGCATGCGCCGTCCTGAACGCCGTCGTCACCTCGGGCCGACGCATCGTCGGCTTCGACTTGGTGGAGGTCGCGCCGGCGAAGAACGACGGCGAGTGGAACGCCAACGTCGGGGCACGCCTGCTCTACAAGCTCATCGGCGCCACCCTCCGCACCCGCGTCGTGGCGTTGTCACCGACGTAGCCGTGACCGCAGAGGCCTTGGCTCTGCGGTCCGGGGCTATCCGTCGCCTACCTCCGGAAGTTGACGTCGAGTTCGACCTTCTTGCCGCCACGGTCGAGGACCAGCTTCTTCTTCGGCTCGCCGTTGTTCGCGGTCGCCCGGAGGATGAACCGGTCGCCCTTGAGCTTGACCCCGTCGAGCTCGACGAGGACGTCGCCCTTCTTGACGCCGGCTCGCGCTGCGACCCCGCGCTCGTCAGCGAACCCGCTCACCTTCAAGGTGCCGCGCGTGAAGTCGAGTCCGAGACGGCGCTCGAGGGGCGTCGCCTCCGACGTGCTGCGCATGTTGGTCCGGTCGAGGAGCTTGTCGAGATTCGCGATTCCATAGGCGCCGAGGGCGATGACCGTCGCCGAATGGCGCTGGTATTCGGGGATCGCGAGATCGTAGGTGTCGTTCTGGGTGTGCCAGCCGTAGCTGTAGGTCGCGCGACCCTTCTGGCTCCAGAAGTAGCCGGGGACGCCGTGGGCGAGATAGCTGCCGTGGTCGCTGCCGCCGCCACGAAGGCTCCGGGTCTCACCGATGGTGAACCCGAGCTTGCTCGAGACCTTGGTGCAGGGGCCGAGTGCCTCCTTCAGCTGCTCCTGCTGCGTCGGCGTGCCGCGAATGCCGCCCACGTAGTTGGTACCCCCATCGTGGACGAAACAGCCGCTGATCTTGCCGAGCATGTCCTGGTTCTGCTTGCACCACGCGGCGGACCCGAGGAGGCCCTGCTCCTCGCCAGACCACAGCATGAAACGGATAGTGCGCTTGGGCTTGGCGCCGCATGTAGCGAGGATGCGCGCGGCTTCCAGCGCCGTCGATGAGCCGGTCCCGTTGTCGGTCGTCCCCGTAGCACCATCCCAGGAGTCCAGGTGTCCACCGATGACAACGTATTCGTCGGGCTTCTCGGTGCCCTTCAGATCCGCGATGACGTTGTAGAGCGGGATCGGTCCCTTCTTGAACCAGTTGCGTATGTCGAACTCGAGGACGACCTTCTTGCTGCCCTTCAGCGCCTTCTGGAGCGCATCGAAGTTGGACTTGGTGACCGTGATCGCGACGTCGGTCGGCAGGGTGTCCCAAGAGATGCGGTAGTTCCCTGACGTCTTGACGATCTCCTGACCCGAAGAGGTGATGGTGCCGAGGGCGCCCTCCTTCTTGCACAGCTCGGTCAGCAAGTCCGCCGCTTCGCGGGCCGCGCTGTTGCCGCCGCCGGCACCGCCACGACGTCTCCCGCGGCGACCGCCACGACCCGACGACTCCTTCACGATCCACTTGCCGGCCAGCTTGCCGGCCAGCCGACGCACGCCGGCGACGTCCTTGGGCGCCATGATCGCCTCACCCTTGGCACGGCCGGTGGTCCCCGCACTCCAGGCACGCGTCGCAAACGTGAACGCCATCTCCTTCGGTTCGAGCATCCGCCCGGACGAAGGTCCACGATTGAAGCCCACAGGGAAGGTCCCCCACTGCTCCTTCTTGGCGTCCAGGCCCCAACTCTGGAGTTGCTCCACTGCCCAGTCGGCAGCCTGGGTCAGGCGATCCGAGCCGGTGAGGCGCGGACCGATCCTGTTGGTGAGGTGATTCAGGTGGTCCATCACGTGTGAACGCTGCTGGCCCTCCTCGACGATCTTCTTGATCATCGGATCTTGCGCGGTCAGCGAGGGCACCAGGGCGACGAGCGTGAGGGCAATCAGGCGTTTCATCAGGTTTCTCCAAGGCGGGGGGAAGACGTCAGCATAGCCCGTCCGTCCGTTCTTCGCCCAGTGCCCGCTGTTAGCATCGAGAGTCATGGTCGAGCCCGCGGAAAAGCGTGCTGACCCGGACCAGGAATCGACCACGGACGTCGAACGCCGGGTCTGGGATCTGGCGCTGAACCTGGTCCATCCAGCCCTGTTCTACGTCGTGTTCCAGCTGGTGATCCTGGACCACTTCGGACGCTCCCCCGCGCTTGCCGGCAAGGGACCGTTCGAGCCCTCATCCCTCGGGCTGTACACCATGCAGTTCCTCGGCGCGTGGACGGTCTTCTATACGACCCTGCTGCGAGACATGGGTTACCGCATCCCCTGGGGCACCGTCCTGCTCCTCACCGCCCTCGCCTCGGTCATCGCGCAGTACTTCGTGATTCCGGACCCGTCTGTGGCGACGGCTGACGCGGCGTGGGTCTTCCTCGGTATCCAGATGACGCTGGCGGGAGTCGGTTGGCCACTGACCATGATCCGGTGGCTGCGGCTGAAGCGGGGCTGGATCGACGAGGCGGCGCGTGTCGCCGAGGATGGGCGCCCGTGATCTCGTTCCTGCTGCAACAACTCGATCCGACGGCCACCAACCAGAACGAGGCGAACGAGTGGTTCTACAGCCTGTGGATCTGGCTCGCGATCCTGCTCCCGACGACCCTCGCGATCGTGCTCGCCGCGGCGAAGCGAACGCACAAGGCAGAACTCCCCCACGTCACCGACATGACGTGGACGCTCGATGTCCTCGAGTCCGAGCTCCCCGTCCTCATCCACGCGTACCACAGGTGGTCCATCGGTGACCGCGTGATCGAGGCCCAGGTGGAGAAGCTCGCCGCGGAACAGAAGGACCGCCTCGACGCGTTCTGGCTCGACATCGAGTCGAATCCGGACACGGTGGGCAACTACCCCACCCTCGAAGAGAAGTGCGTCGCCCTGTTCATCAAGGACAGGCTCGTCTGGCAGGCACAGGGCGTCCACGACGCGGACACTATTCTGCGGGAGATCGAGCCGTTTCTCCAAGAGCCAGGCGGGGTTGCGACTGACGAGGGTGCCGATAAGATCGAGTAGCGCGTCACGCGAGCGACCCCATGGCCAAGACCCAGAAACTCATCTCCACCCAGCGCAAGAAGAAGCCCAAGGAGATGGCCATCATCAACGACCAGTGCACCGGTTGCGCTGGCGCGCCCACGTGCATCCCCCTGTGCCCCGTCGAGGACTGCATGCTCCTGGTCGATGACCCGGAGCACGGGCCCTTCGGCTACATCTGGGTCGATCCGCTCAAGTGCATCGGCTGCAAGAAGTGCATCACCAAGGGCCCCGCGGGCATGTGGCTGGACGGCTGCCCCTGGGACGCCATCGTGATGTCGCCGACCGCCGACTGGGAATCCGAGAACGGCGCTCTGCCGTACTAACCGGCGCTTTCGTCCCTACTTGCCGCGCTTCTTGATGGCCGCGATCGCCGTCTGCGCTTCCTTGGCCACGTCGTCGCCCATGCGTTCCACGGTTCCGGATGCAAAGGGCTCGAGACGGGGGACGTCCTCGAGGAGCCCGACGAAACGGAGCGCGACGAGGATGTTGCTGATGACCTTCGGGCCTGGGGCGACAACGAGCACCGCGTCTCCCTTCTTGACCTGGGCGTCCTTCCCCTTCGGGAGGCCCTCGATGAAACCGTTTATCGGCGTACGCACATCCACAGGTTCGGCGCTCGTTTCGACGACACCGAGGGCGGCGCCCAGGCTCGCCGGCTCACCGACCTCGACCTTGATGTCGAGCGTGCCGGACGCGGGCGCTCCTACCTCGAACGAGCCGAGCCCTCCCAGCAGGCGGGGCCGGGCGCGGGGGTCGTTGAAGTTCGATAGCGAACACGCAGCGTTGAGTTGCACCCCCACGTCTTCGTCCGCCAGCATGCGCACCAGCCCCGCGCGATACTCCTGGGCTGGCTCGCGCCCCATCACCCATGCAACCATGCGCCGGATCTCGACGTGCTCGCTGCTGGCGAGCACGACCACCGGCTCACGGAAGCGCTCCCGCCCCTCGTAGCCCGGCCCGAGGCGCTCCTCGAGCTGACTCAACGCGTGCTGGATATCCCGCGGCGGCGACTCGGGGTCGAGGCGCTCCAGGATCTGGTCACAGACCAGGTCTTGCTTGAACGAGTTGCGGTACCAGGTCAACGCACCGATCCCCGCAGTCGCGACGATGACGATGGCGACCAACAACGGGCCGCGTTTCTTTTCGGGCTTGGCCACGGGGACGAACTGTCGGCAGGCGCCCGAAGCGGGCTAGTTGATCTTGCGCTTTTCAGCCTGGTACTTCGCTTCGGTCTCGTTCCAGTTCGCGAAGTAGCGCTGCAAGAGATCCGCGTGATCTCCCTGGTAGTTGCGCAGGTTCTCGAGCATCAGGGTCCCGACGCGCTTCTTCGCGGTCTCGCTGATCCCGTCTACATTCAAAGTCCAGCGGGGCTTGCCGTCAGCACCGGCCTGCCGCGTCAGCAACGCCGGCATCGCCGTGCCCGGGATGACCGACTGGGGTTCGGTGACCCAGCGGTGCACCCAGTCCGGCTTGATGCGCTGGGCGACCGGCTGGAAGCTCGGCGCGTACGTGGTCGCCGGGTTGATGTTGGTCTCGCCACCCAGGAGGTGGCAGTTGGCGCAGTCGCCCGCGGTGAACGCCGCTCGACCGAGATCGAGCATGTCGCCCTCGAGCGCCGGCGTCGTCGGACGCTGGTAGTTGCGTGTCAGGTTCCCCATGGCGGTGAAGAACCGCACGATCTTGCCCCGCTCACGCTCCGACAAAAAGAACGTCGGCATGCGAACGGCAAGGCCCTGGCGTACGCCGTTCCGCGTTAGCGGCGCGTCCGTGTGGGACAGCGAGGGGTCTTCCAGGAAGCGCATGAGCCAGTTCGGATCGGTGCGCGCACCCTGGCCGATGAGGGTGGGCGGACGTCCGTTCTTGTCCGGAACGCCCTCGAAACCCTCGCCGTCCTGGTAGATGTCGAGGTTCCAGAGCTGGGGTGTCGCGCCCGGCAGGATCTGGTGACAGCCCTCACAGTTGTACTTCTTGATGACCCACCAACCGTCCTGCAGGTCCTTCTTCAGTCCTTCCGGGGTGTACTTGAGGCTCGGAGGGAGACGGGCATCGACGCTACCGAGCAGGAAAGTCGTGAGCGCGGTCACGTCGTCGTGGACCTGCATCTGCACGTCGAGCGTCGCCTTCTGTGTGTCGTAATCGTCGGCTTCCTGGTCGAGCTTGCCGAGCGCGCCCTTGATCACGTCGCGCGGGGGGACCTGGGGAAAGAACCCGGGCATCTTCAGCTTGTCGAGGTAGTTCGGCTTGAACTTGTCCTTATCCCAGATGGCGGGGGCGTACAGCTTGTCCTCGAAGAACCACTTGTGCTTGTACTCGCCCTTCCTGTAGTAGGCGTGTGTCTGGGTGCCGAAGTCGAGACGCTCAATCGGCTTGCCACCCTCCTTCGTCAGCTCCGTTCCGACGCGGTCCTCGTTCTCCAGGCCCTTCATCTCGTGGCAGCCGGCACAGCCCAGGTGCCTGACGAGCTTCTCGCCAGTCGCGCGCAGGTCCTCGCGCTGCAGGATCGCCAGGGACGCCTCGTCGTCGTAGGTGACGCCCTCCCGGGCGCTCGCCTTGAGAAACGACGCGATGTCCTTCGCGTCCTGGTCGCTCAGGCGCAACGACGGCATGACCGTGAACGGGTTGTGGTGGCGCGGGTCCTTCACCCAGCTCGCCAGGTAGGCATACCTCGCCTTCTCCCCGACCCGCGAGAGGTCGGCCGCGAACGTGCCGCCGATATTGTCGTACTCATCGGTCGTCGTCTTGTGACAACCGAGACAGCCCCGCGTGGAGATCAGCCACTCACCCCGCGTGGCGTCACCATCGGCGATCTCCGTGTCGAAGGACACCGGGTCCGAGTTCTGCCAAAGGAACGCGGCGATCGCCCACGCCTGTTCCTCTTCAAGACGGAAGCGAGGCATCTTGGTGGACGGCCGGAAGGAGCGGGGGTCCATGAGCCAGCCGTGCAGCCAGCCGGGGCGGATCTTGGCAGCCACTTCCTTCAGGTTGGGTCCAACCCTCTTCTTTTCCTTCGCGAGGCCGCGGACCTCACCGTCGAGCGCCACCTGCTCGGTCTGCAGGAGGTAGAGGTTCTGATTTTCCTTCTCCCGCTTGGCGAACCCCGCGACGATCTCGTCTTCGTCCTCAGACACACCCACGAGCGCCGTCAGGCGCGCGATCTCTATCTGCGTGTCCTGGATCGCCTTGGCGGTGGCGCCGACACGGTTGACCAGCACCTTCTCTTCGTCCTCGCCAGCGATGAACTGCTCGTGGCGATGACAGCCGACGCAGCCGCGCCACTGGAAGAGGTGACGCCCCTGGTTGAGCGTGTCGGCGCCTTCTAGGTACTGGTCCGCCTGGTGGCACTGCACGCACCCGGCCTCGGTGTTCTCCTTGTAGAACAGCGGCCAGAGCCAGTACTTGTAGCGACCGTGGGCGGATGTGATCGACTGCGTCGCGATGCCGTTTCCACCGTGGCACGGGCTGCATCCCATGACCTCGGGATCGTGTGTCTTGAGCAGCTCGGGGTTGGGATGGGAGACGAACTCCCGGCGCCCCTCAACATCATCCATCGTCAGTTCGACGGGCGAACGCGTCCCCAGGTGGCACGACTCGCAACGCTCGATCAGCTCGCCGTCGGCGTACTGGATGTGGATCTGCTTGATGTCGTGCTCGAACTCGTCGATGGACGTGATCAGCTTGTGAATCGACTCCGGGTTCGGGCCGACCATGTAGGTATCGACGAATGCGTTGAGGGCGTTACGGGCGTTGGCCTCCCCCGACTTCACGTCGGCCATCCGTCCCTGGATGATGCCCTGATACTCCTTGAGCCGGTTGAACTCGCCGAGCATCTGGTCGTAGTCCCACTCGACGTTCTCGCCGCCGGGGAACTCCAGGGTCTGGGTCTGCCGCTTGACCTTGTCGAGCTCGGCGAGATACGAGCGCTCCTCGTTCTCATTCCCGTGCTCCCGGGAGCGTTCGGTGCGAAACGTCAGGGCCGAGACCTGGGAACGTCTCTCCTTAACCGGCTCGCCCAGGACGGCCAGACGGGGAGCGATCTCCTTGCTCAGCTTGTCCTGCAACTCCTGGTACGGCTTGCCGGCCGCGTCACGCCTCTTCTCCCAGTCGGCATACAGGATCTTGTAGCCGTCGCTGTCCTTCAGCGCGTCCAGGTTGGACTGGGCGTCCGCGATCTTTCTCTTGTAGTACCAGTGCATGTCGTCGGCGGTACCGCCAACCTTGTGCGAGAGGATCAGCGCCAGTTCCTTGTAGATCCGGGGCGATCCGGGATTCAGCCGGACACCCTGATTCCGCAACA
>JABSRK010000072.1 GCA_013213915.1 Planctomycetota bacterium | reverse complement strand
TCTATTCCCTTTTCCTTCTTCTCGGGAAAGTTGTCCCTGGCCCTCTCCTTTTTGTCGCTTGCAGAGACGTTCGCGCTCCCTGACCGGCCGACTGCGGACTGACCATCCCACCGTGGCCGCTGGTGGTTAGGATGTCGCCATGTCCACCGGGACGCGATTCGAGGCCCTCTTCAAGCACCGGGTGGCGGCGGCAATGCGCCGTCAGCGCGCCGTCGTGCTTGCGCGCACGCTCGCTGTCAGCGGGACGGCGGTCCTGCTCGCCGCCCTGGTCTTGCGCATTTTCTTGGGAGGAAGTGTCGTCTCGACCGTAGCTTGGGGATGGCTGGCCTCGGTTGGCGTCGCGTGCTCCTTTTGGTTCCTGCGGCCCCGCAATCAGCAGCTTTTGCGACGTGATGTCGCCGGTGCGATCGATCGTGAGCACGCTGCGGGCGGCGCTGCTCTGGCGGCCTCGTGGGTTCTCGAGGGTCGGACCCGATCTCGTCTCGGCGCGGTGGTCCTGCGAGACGCCGATAACGCGTGCGTCGATCTGGGTCGACGCGGGTCTCCGCCGTTCCCCACGACCTGGCTCGGCGTCGCGCTCGGGTTGCTCTGCCTGAGCCTCCTTGTGCCGACTCTCCCTTCGCTCTTGGGCGGGGGCGGCCGTGGGATGACGTCGGCGACGCCTCCTGCGGGCGGCGGTCTAGGGGCCTCGCCGCCACCGGTGTCCGGGTCCGGCGCGGGGGTTGTCGGGGTTGGGGCAGCAACCGAGCGACCGGACCTCTCCGAACTAGCCCGATTCGAGATCCGTACCGATCATCGGATCTACCTCATCGGTGAGGAGATCAGGTTGACGGCCGCCCTGCGTCCGCTTGCCGATGCGGGCGGCGACGTTCCACTCGACGTGGTCGTGGGCGTAACGGACGGCTTGCCGTCAGAGGACGTTGGCTTCGGCGCGGGTGTGCACCCGATCCGGGCGCCGTGGGACTGGAGTTTCCCCGAGGCCGGTGACGAGCCCCTCGAGGGTCATCTCCAGTTGAAGACCTACCTGGAGAACTTCCAGATCTACAAGGTGGGACTCATCACCATCGAGGCCTGGGTCGCGTCGAGGGGGGATGGCACGTCGCGGCCGGTTCGTGGCGGATTGGCGAGCAACCAGATCACCATCCAGATCGCGGAGAATCGCAAGCGTCAGCGCGTGCGCAAGCCCGAGCCGGTCGCCAAGAAGCGCACTCCGAAGAAGCTGAAGAGCGACCCCAAGAAGGAAGAGAAGGACCGCGGGCGTCGCGGGCGCAACAAGCCTGAGCTTGGCGACCCGGATCGATTGAAAGCCGCGCAACGCAAGAAGAAGGCCGTGAAACCGTTGCTCTCGGACGGCCCGACCGTGGACAAGGAGGTCATCGTGTTCGAGCGCGAGCAAGGCGGCGATGCGCCGCCGCCGCCCGCAAAGAGGACGTTGGCCGATTCTCCCGCCCGCACGTTCATCAAGCGCGAGGAACACGCGGTTGAGCGCATCGGGTTGTCGCCTCTCGATCGCCGGCTGGTGAAGAGCTACTGGGACGCGGTCATGAAGAAGAAGTAAAGGTATGGCCCGACGTCGCAGCGAACTCCTGGACGTGGAATTCCTGTCGCGCCTGGAGCGACTGGAGTTGAACGTGCGGAAGCTCTCCGCTGGCGATCGCCGTGGCGAGGTCGCCACTCGTCGCCGCGGTGTCGGGACGTTGTTTCGAGACTACCGCGCATACGTCGTGGGCGACGACCCCCGCTTCATCGACTGGAATGCCTACCTGCGGCTGGACGACTTGCAGGTGAAGGAATTCGAAGCGGAGGAGACGCCGCGACTGCTCGTGCTCGTGGACCGGTCGGCGTCCATGGGGTTGCGCGAAGAGGCGAAGCTGGACCAGGCCCTCAGGCTCGCCGCCGCCATCGGCGCTGTCGGGCTTATCCGTCACGCGGCCGTGACGTGCACCCTGTTCCCCGGCGACGAGGGACCGACCTTCCGCAGTCGCGGCTCGATCCTGCGATTTCTCGAACATCTCGCAGCGACGGAGGCCCGCGGCGCGGCCAGGTTCCTGCCGTCGTTTCAGGCCGCGACGCCGCCCGGGCGAGGAGTTGGCATCGCGGTTGTCCTGAGCGACTTCTTCGACACCGGCCAGCACGCGGCCGCGCTACGCTTCCTTCGGCACAAGGGGTACGTGACGCACGCGCTCCACCTGGTCGATCCACGGGATGGGCGGGTGCGTCCGGGAGAGCTGCTCGAGTTGGTTGACGTGGAGACCGGTCGCATGCTGCGTCAGCGCGTCGATCGGAAGCTCGCGGCGGCCTATCGTGGGGCGGTCGCCGAACACTTCCGGACAGTTGAGCGCACCTGTCGATCGCTCCAAGTGTTCTACGCGCGTGTCGATATCGAGGACCCCGTGGAGCGCGCGGTCGTCGACTTGCTGCGTCGCGGGGCGATGGTCGGGTGATTCCCGAGATCCAGTTCACCGACCCCGCCTGGCTGGACGCGCTCTGGGGCCTGCCGGTGATCGTGGTCCTGTATGTGATACGGCGACGGGCGGCGCGGGTTCTGGTGCCGCATCTCCCGATCTGGGAGGGTGTCCTCGAACGGATGCGATCGCGCAGGCGCTGGATGCGCACCCTCCTCTCGATTCTCTTGCAACTCGCCATCTTCACGACGGCCATCCTGTTGCTCACGGGGCCGTATACCGAGCACGACGTCGAGAGTGAGGGGCACACGGTGATCGTCGTGGATCGCAGTCTCGGCGTGCGTGCGCGGAACGCGGACGGAGTGCCTGTCTCCGAGGCGGTGCTCGCCCAGGCCCGCGAGCTGGTCGTCCAGGCATCCGCGTCAGGCAGCGCCTCGCTCGCGTTTCTGCAGGACGGAGTTCGCGCTCGCGTCACGGCCACGAACGACGCCGAGAACCTGCTCGCGGCCCTGGAGGACCCTGGGGCCCCCCGAGGGCGTCGGGACTGGGGTGCGGTTGTGGGCCTACGGGTCGCTATCGGTCCGGCTTCCCGTATCGCGGTGGTGACACCGTTCGCGCCGAGGCCAGAGTTCGAGGACAGGTTGCGGGACGCCCAGGTCCTCGTTGTCCGGGCAGGGAATCCAGCGCCGCAAGCGGGCGTCGTGCGGGTTCTTCGCGACGCTGATGGAGCGAAGGTCTCCGTGGCAGGTGGTGGTCCCGATCGTCGGCTCGTGTTGCGTCGCGATGGCGACGCGATCGCTGACGTGGCGGTCAAGCCGGGATCGGATGTCTGGATCGCACTCCCGGCGGACGCCGGGCCGTCACCCGAACTCGTGCTCGAGCCCGAGGATGGGTTCCCCGACGACGATCGTGTCCCGCTCGTCTTGCCGGAACGCCAGCGCATCCGCGTGCTCGTCGTCTCTGATACGCCGACGCCGTGGCTCGACGCCTGGTTCAAGGCGAGCGTGGTGATCGACGTCGCGGGCTCGAGCCGCACACGCAGCTCGCAGTTTCGCGAGTGGGTCGATGACTATGACGTCACGATTCTCGTCGATGACCAGCAGGAGCTACCCTTGCCGCCCGGCCGCTACGTGTTGCTGGGATCGGGCGCGCCGGATCTCCCGGTGTCACGCGATCTGCGTCGCATCGGTCCCTCGGAGCCGATCAATACGCGTCGTGAGGATCCGCTCGTCCGGGCGCTCGATCTCTCGCGCTGGCAGATCACCAAGGTCGCGCGGACACGTGCGCGCGACGGTCTCGAGGTGATCGTCGACGGCAGCACCGGGCCGCTTGTCTCACGCGGCACCACGGATGACGTGCGGTTCGTTGACATCGCGGTGCGCCCTGAGCCGGCTGACTCCACGCTCCCGTTGCTGGCCGCGTTCCCCCTGATGCTGGAAGCCGCGTTGGTCGAGCTGGTGGCGTTGGAGCGCGAGGCGGGCCCGCCTGTCCTGGCGGCGGGAGGGACGCTGGCGTTGCTGCCGGGGGAGGAGCCGATCTTGTTTACGGCATCGGGTGCGGCGCTGCCGCGGCTCGCCTCCCTTCCGGATGGAACCGGATTCCGGCTCCCGGAGCGTCCGGGTCGCTACTGGCTCGGCGATACGGACGACGCCCGGCGCATCGCGGTTGCCCTCCTGGATCACCCGGGCCGCCCCGCCGCACCCCTCACCGTCCAGCGATCGCTGCCGCCGTTTCCTGAGCGCTCCGTCCGAGTGTCGCTCCGATGGGCTCTGCTATGGGTCCTGGCGGGCGCGCTTGCCCTCGAATGGTGGCTGTGGAACGTGCGCGGCGTCGATTGAAGCCGGTCTTCCCGCTTGATCTCGACGCCGGTGACGTTACCTTCGTCGTCTTCTCGGGGCGGCGCGCGCGAGCCGTCTCACTCGCTTTTCAAGCTTGCACGAGGTGTTGCACATGGGCGAGGACGTCTTCCCACATGGGTTGACCTACGACGATATTCTCCTCGTCCCCGCGTACAGCGAGGTCCTCCCGACGGAGATCGCTACCTCCACGCGCCTGACCCGTCGCATCGAGCTGAACATCCCGATCGTGTCCGCCGCCATGGACACCGTGACCGAGTCCCGTCTCGCCATCGCGCTGGCGAAGGACGGCGGCATCGGGATCATCCACAAGAACGCATCAGTTGAGGTCCAGGCGCGCGAGGTCGAGAAGGTGAAGCGATCTGCGCATGGCGTGATCCTCGATCCCGTGACGCTGCCACCGACCGCGACGGTCAAGGACGTGCGAGCCCTCATGGTCGCGCATAACGTCTCCGGTATCCCCGTTGTCGAAGGCCGTAGGGTGGTCGGCATTCTCACCAAGCGCGACCTTCGTTTCCAGACGGACGAGGACGTCCCGGTCACCCAGCTCATGACCACGAAGCTGGTCACCGCACCTCCCGAGTCCACCCTGGAGGATGCCAAGCAACTTCTCCACCGTGCGAAGGTCGAGAAGCTGCTCCTCGTCGATAATGACAAGAACCTCTGCGGACTGATCACCATCCGGGACATCAATCTCACGGAAGAGCATCCGAACGCGTGCAAGGACGACCAGGGGAGGCTTCGGGTTGGCGCGGCGGTGGGCGTCAACGACATGGAGCGCGTGGAGGCGCTGGTCGACGCGGGTGTGGACGTCGTCGTCGTGGACACGGCGCATGGCCACAGCAAGAACGTCATCGACACGGTTCAGGCCATCAAGGCCGCCTACGATGTGGACGTCGTTGCGGGTAACGTCGCTACCCCAGAGGGCGCGCAGGCGTTGGTCGAGGCTGGTGCGGATGCCGTCAAGATTGGTATCGGGCCCGGGTCGATCTGCACGACACGCGTGGTCGCGGGTGTCGGAGTGCCGCAGGCGTCCGCGATCCAGGCCTGCGCCGAGGCTGTCAAGGGTCGAGGCGTTCCGCTCATCGCGGACGGCGGCATCAAGTACTCAGGGGACATCACCAAGGCGCTGGCGCTCGGCGCCGATGTCGTGATGCTCGGCAGCCTGCTTGCGGGCGTCGAGGAGAGCCCGGGCGAGGTCGTCATCATGAAGGGGCGGACCTACAAGGAGGTCCGCGGCATGGGTTCTCTTGGTGCCATGGTGGACGGTTCCAAGGACCGCTACGGGCAGCAGGCCGTCAACGACGCGAGGAAGCTCGTGCCCGAAGGCATCGAGGGGCGAGTTCCCTACAAGGGGCCGGTGACCGCCTACCTGTATCAACTCGTCGGCGGGGTGCGTGCGGGCATGGGATACGTCGGCGCGACGGATCTAATTGGGCTCCGTGAACGAGCCAGGTTCGTCCGCGTGAGCGCCGCGGGGCTGCGCGAGAGCCATCCGCACGACGTCGAGATCACCAAGGAAGCTCCGAACTACGGGTTCGATCAGGGGGGGTAGATGAGCGCATCAACGGACGCGCCCCGAGGACACGAGGAGGTCGTCGTCCTCGACTTTGGCTCGCAGTTCAACCAGCTTATCGCGCGTCGGGTCAGGGAGCAGCAGGTCTACTGCCGCATCGTGACGCCCGAAATCACGGCCGAGGAGCTGGGCGAGCGGCGGCCCAAGGGGATCATCCTCTCGGGCGGTCCAGCGAGCGTCTACGACGACGGGGCGCCGCAACTGGACCCCGCGATCCTCGACCTCGGCGTTCCGATCCTGGGGATTTGCTACGGCATGCAGGTCGTCATGCACCTGCTCGACTCCCCGGTCGAACCCGCCAAGGACCGGGAGTTCGGACACCGAGAACTCGAGGTCACCGACCCGGGTGAGTTGTTCCGCGATACGCCGGCGCAACAGATCGTCTGGATGAGCCACGGCGACCAGGTCACGGACCCAGGGGGGCAGTTCAAGGTCCTCGCGAAGACGGACTCGTGTCCGAACGCGGCCGTCGTCCACAAGGACCGTCCGTTATACGGAATCCAGTTTCATCCCGAGGTGATGCACACGCAGCACGGGCATGAGATCTTGAGAAACTTCCTCGTCAACATCTGCCAGTGCTCAGGGGACTGGGCCATGTCCTCGTTCGTCGAGCAGTGGACACGGCGGATCAAGGAGATGGTGGGTGACGACAAGGTCATGTGCGGGGTCTCCGGCGGGGTGGACTCGACAGTCGCCGCGGCCTTGGTGCACGGCGCTATCGGCGACCAGCTCACCTGCGTGTTCGTCGATAACGGCCTGTTGCGGCAGGACGAGGCCCAGGAGGTCGTCCGCCTCTTCACGGGCAATTTCGAGATGGACTTCCGTCACGTGGACGCATCAGAGAAATTCCTGGAGGCGTTGGCCGGAGTCACCGACCCCGAGACGAAGCGCAAGCGCATCGGGCACACGTTCATCGAGGTGTTCAAAGAGGAGGAGAAGCGTGCTTTCGAGGGCGGAGCGCGCTGGCTCGTGCAGGGCACGCTCTACCCGGACGTCATCGAGTCGGTGTCGGCGCACGGGGGGCCGAGCGCGACGATCAAGACCCACCACAATGTGGGAGGTCTTCCCGACGATCTCGGCTTCAAGCTCCTGGAGCCCTTGCGCGATCTGTTCAAGGACGAGGTGCGGCGCCTCGGCGGTGAATTGGGGCTCGCAGACGAGCTTGTCTGGCGACAACCATTTCCCGGCCCCGGCCTGGCGGTCCGAATCCTCGGCGAGGTGACGGTCGAGCGCCTGAATGTGCTGCGTCAGGCCGACGTCGTCGTCCGCGAGGAGATCGAGGCAGCCGGCCTCGCTCGCGAGCTGTGGCAGTGGTTCGCTGTGCTGCTCCCGGTGCAGTCAGTGGGCGTCATGGGTGACGGCCGCACCTACGAAGACGTGTGCGCCATCCGCTGCGTCACCTCTACCGACGCCATGACTGCGGAGTGGGCTCGGCTTCCCGAAGATGTGCTCGCGAGCATCTCGCGCCGCATCGTCAACGGGGTCCGCGGCATCAACCGCGTCGTCTACGATATCTCGTCCAAGCCGCCTGCCACGATCGAGTGGGAGTAGGCCGCTCGGTCAGTCCAGGAGTTCCAAGATCAGCTTGTTGACCGTCCCTGGGTTCGCGGAGCCCTTGGTCTCCTTCATCACCCAACCGACGATGGCGCCGGCGGCCTTTTTTTTGCCGGCCTTGATGTCGGCGACGGTGGCCGGGTTGGCTTCGAGGGCCTGCCGGACGATCGCTTCCAGCGCACCCTCGTCAGAGATCTGGCCGACGCCGAGTTCTCCCACGAGGGTGGCCGGGTCCTTGTCGGTGCCGTACATGGCTTGCAGGACCTTCTTGCCGCCGCCGCTGCCCACGACGCCGTCTTTCACGAGGCGCACCAGGGCGCCGAATCGGGATGGCGGAATGCCGCAGCCGGCGATGTCGTCGCCCCGCTCCTTCATGACGCCGAACAGCTCGGATGTAATCCAGTTACAGGTCGCCTTGGCGTCGCCTGAGGTCGCGACGGCGTCCTCGAAGAAGTCGGCGACGGCCCGGTCCTGCACCAGGACCCCGGCGTCGTAATCGGTAATGCCCTCCATGCCGCGCAGGCGGTCTTCGCGCACCCACGGCAACTCGGGGAGCGTCGATCGAACTTCCTCGATCCAGGAGTTGCTGATGTGATGGGGCGGCAGATCCGGATCGGGGAAGTAGCGGTAGTCGGCGCTCTCCTCCTTGGTGCGCATGATCCGCGTCTCCTCCTTGTCTTCGTCCCACAGCATGGTGGCCTGGACCACGTCATTGCCAGCGGCGAGCACGTTGGCGTGGCGGTGAACTTCGAATGCGATGGCCTTCTCGACGGCCTTGAAGGAGTTGAGGTTCTTGATCTCGGTGCGCGTGCCGAGCGTGTCGCTGCCCGTCGGTCGGATGCTGACGTTGACGTCACAGCGCAAGGAGCCCTTCTCCATGTCGCAATCGGACACGTCTAGGTAGCGCAACAGGAGCTTTAACCTTTCCAGGTACTCAATCGCTTCAGATGGGGATCGCATGTCGGGCTCGCTCACGATCTCGAGGAGCGGAATGCCTGCGCGGTTCAGGTCGACGAGGGACGCATCATCGCTTGAGTGCATGGCCTTGCCCGCGTCTTCTTCGAGGTGGGCGCGGTTGACGCGGACGACCTTTCCCGAAGACAGGGGCAGTTCGCCATTCGCTGTCACCGGCAGGTCCAGTTGCGAGATCTGGTATCCCTTGGGCAGGTCGGGATAGAAGTAGTTCTTGCGGTCGAACTTGGTGTACGAGGCGATCTCGGCGCCGAGGCCAAGGCCGACCCGGATGGCGAGGGTGAACGCTTCCTTGTTCGCGACCGGGAGCGTGCCGGGGAGGCCGAGCGTGTACGGGTCGGTCATGGTGTTCGGTGACTCGCCGTAGGTGTTCGGCGCGGCCGTGAACATCTTCGAGCGCGTGTGGAGCTGGACGTGGACCTCGATGCCGATGACGGATTCGTACTCGGAGCTCGTGGCGCCGGGCTGCTGGATCGTCATGCTGTGCCTCCCGTCGGCGCCGCGGGCATCTCTCCGCGTGTTCGTTCGAGGTGGTGGCCGACGCGCAGCAGCGTCGGTTCGGACCACATCGGTCCCATGAGCTGGACTCCGATGGGCAGCGCTGCGCCCTCGAATTCCCCGACACACTCGGGGACGACGAGCCCGGGCACGCCGGCCAGGTTCGCCGCGACGGTGAGGATATCGGCCAGGTACATCTCCAGTGGGTCCTGGGTCTTCTCGCCAAGACGGAATGCGGGCGTCGGACCGGCGGGGGAGAGGAGCAGGTCGACCGAATCGAACGCTTGCTCGAAGTCACGTCGGATGAGCGTGCGGACCCTCATCGCGCGGTCGTAATACGCGTCGTAGTGGCCGGCGGAGAGGGCGAACGTCCCGAGCAGGATACGTCTACGCACCTCGGCGCCGAGCCCCTCGGTGCGGCTACGCTCGTACGTTGAGGAGAGGTTCGGGGCCTCCGCCCGTCGACCGTAGTGGATGCCGTCGAAGCGGGCGAGGTTGCTCGACGCCTCGCAGGTAGCGACGACGTAGTACGCGGGGATCGCGTATGGGGTGTGGGGCAAGGACACTTCGCGCACTTCGGCGCCGTCTGCGGCGAGGCGCTGCGCGGCCGTTGCCACCGCTTGCCGTACACAGGGTTCAATGCCGTCCCCCAGATATTCCTTCGGCAGACCGACGCGCAGTCCTTCGACGCCGCCATCAAGTCCCGAAACGACATCGGGGACAGGGTCGTTCGAGCACGTGGCGTCCCGTGGGTCGCCGCCAGCCATGATGGCGAGCACCAGCGCCGCGTCGCTCACACGGTTCGTGAGCGGGCCGATCTGGTCGAGGGAGGACCCGAACGCAACCAGGCCGTATCGGCTGACCCGGCCGTACGTCGGTTTCAACCCGACCGTGCCGCAGAACGCCGCCGGCTGGCGAATCGAGCCGCCAGTGTCCGAGCCGAGGGCGACGGGGACGATGCCGGCGGCGACTGCCGCGGCCGATCCACCGCTCGACCCCCCCGGCGCCCGGGTCGTGTCCCACGGGTTCTTCACGGGGCCGAAGGCGGAGTTCTCATTGGAGGACCCCATGGCGAACTCGTCGAGGTTGGTCTTGCCGACCACCACGGCGCCAGCTTGCTGGAGGCGGGCGACGGCGGTTGCGTCGTATGGGGGCGCGAAATGTTCGAGAATGCGACTGCCGCACGTGGTGGGGGAGCCACGCGCACAGAGGTTGTCCTTGAGCGCGACCGGTACGCCTGCGAGAGGGAGGTCGTCGCCCGCACCGACACGGCGGTCCACGGCCTGCGCGTCGTCGAGGGCTCGCGCTTCATCAACGTGGAGGAACGCGCCCAGGTCCTCGTGCGCAGAGATCCGTTTGAGAGCGGTACGCACCGTCTCCGCGGCGGAGCGTTCGCCGCTGCGCACGGACGCGGCTAACGCGTCGATCGACGGCCAGGGCGCGGTCATGCGTCGTCGATCACCTTGGGTACGCGGAAGCAGTCGTCGGAAGTGTCCGGGGCGTTCCCGAGTGCGTCCTGCACCGAGAGCGTTGGTCCCGTGGCGTCGTCGCGGTACACGTCCGACCCGCCTGTCGCGGGCATAAGCGGTGGGACGTCGGCCACATCGAGCTCCTCGAGGCGATCCACGTGGCTGAGGATGCGCCCGAGCTCGACCGCGAGGCGGGCGGATTCGTCCCCGCTCAGCTCCAGTCGCGCGAGCCGCGCGACCTTCAGTACGGTCTCTGGTTCGATCATGGAGATCTCAACATCCTTTGCTGCAATGGGTTGCACGAATGGGGCCGAGGCCCTTCTTTGACACGTTCCCTGGCTGTTAAGCATAATAGACCTGCGTGGAAAGCGTCTTGAGCGGTTGGGACGCGCTTGAGTCAGGCGCCTGTGGAGCTAGCGGGAATGGCTGAATTCGATTTCGACTTCCTCAGCCTCGCCATGACGATGGTGGGCTTGTTCTTCATCTGCTGCGCCGTGCTCCAGAAAAAGCCCAAGCACATCCTCGAAGAGGCCTTCGGCGTTGCGAACCCGGCTCTCCGAGATCTGAAGTCGGCGGTGTTCAAGAAGCACCAACTCGTGCTCGGGTATGCCTGCATCATGCTGGCGCTCATCCTGAACATCTTTAGCCACAGCATGGCACGCGACGACGGGGCGCATCTGCTCGACCAGCTCGACCCCATCACCCTCGCAGCGGCGCTTGTTGCCTTGGTCGCCATTCTGTGCGGCGTCCTGAACTGGCTCTCTCGCCTCTTCAGCAAGGGGCACTTCCGCAGGATCGTGCGGTCGGTGGTCACGGAACGAGATTTGCCGTTCGAGTCCAACGTTTCTCTCGCTGTCGAGATCGGTCAGTTGTTGGGCCTGGAACTCGAGCCTGGCGATTCCGTCGAGACGTACGTCCGCAAGCTGCGGCTGTTCTTGGAGTTGCCGGAAGAGCCGTCGTCCGAGCGTCGCCGAACGCGCAACAGTCGCGTCGGGATCGAGTTCCGATAGGCGTCCGCCACACGCGGATCCGGGGATTTCCCGTTCTCCGTTCCTACGGTTCCTGCTGACGGGGGCGGTGCCAGCCTCGAGACTGGTCGCGTGCGCCCCCTCGTGGATTTCCTCTGGCCCCCTGCGTGCCCGCTCTGCCTACGCGGTCATTCCGATTGGCTGTGTCCCACCTGCCGTTCGCACGTCGCGGTGCTCCTGGAGGAAGAGCGCAGCGTCCTTGTCCCCGGGTGCGACGTGGTCCTCGCGAGCGTTCCGTACGAACCGCCCGCTCGCGACCTCCTCGTGCGGGCAAAGTACGCGGGGGACCCCCATCCCTTGACCGCGCTCGCAGCCCTGTTTGGGGAGTTATTGGCTGTCGAGAAGCTCGTGGCAGACGTGGTCGTACCGGTGCCCCTGTCGCGGTCACGCCTCCGCCGCCGCGGATACGACCAGGTCGTTCCGCTCGCGCGCGCAGCCGCGACGCGGATGGTCTGCCCCCTCGACGCGGAGGCGTTGCGCCGGCGTCGTGGCGGCGTCGCGCAGGCGGGGCTGACGCGGGTCGCCCGCCGCCGCAATCTGGTGGGGAGGTTCAAGTGCGTTCGGGACCTGCGCGACCGGCGTGTACTCCTCGTCGACGACGTGGTGACGACGGGGGCGACGCTGGAGGCCGCCGCGAAGGCGCTCCGCGGCGCCGGTGCGGCTTCGGTCGCGGGGGCCTGTCTGTTTCGGACGCGCGCTGTCCGGGCTCAGAAGTGAAGGCGCAGGTCGCTGAATTGCGTCAGGACGAGATCGGGCTCTCGAGTGAAAGGTTGGCGCTCCAGTCCCCAGATCGTTCTGTGCGGGATGAACACGGTGCGCAGCCCGGCCGCCATCGCCATGTTGATGTCACTCTTGGGTGAGTTGCCGATCATCCATGTGATGGAGGAGTCGAGTGAATTCCGGGCGACGATTTCGCGATAGTGTTCGGCGTTCTTCTCGAACAGGATCTCCACGCCAATGAACCAGCGTGCGAACCCGCTGCGTTCGACCTTGTCGTTCTGCTCTTGGTGCGCGCCCTTTGTCACGAGGAGCATGCGGTGTCGTGAGGCGAGGTCCTCAAGCGTCTCCGCGACACCGGGAAACGGCTCGACGGGGTGGTCGAGTATCCACTGCACCAGGGCGTCGATTTCCTGCATGAGCTTGGACGGGGTCTCTCCTTCCATCTGCCGGACGGTCTCGTCCATGCTGCGTGCGAAGTTCCTGGACCCGTACCCGTGCTTGACGCACCGCTCTCGTTCCACGCTCTGAAGCGCGTCCAGCGCGTCAGAGCGAAGATGCCCCCGCGCCTCCATGATGTCGAGGAACTGCTCGAACACCTGCCGGAAGTACGCTTCGTTTTCCCAGAGGGTGTCGTCGGCGTCGACGAGGAGGACTTGTCCCGCGGTCTGGTGCATGGCGGACAGGCATCATGTGCGCGCGGTGCCGTTGTTCAAGCGGAGTTCCTCGATCTCGAGCTCGATCGTAACCTCTTCGCCAGGCGCGACGATGTCGGGCTTCATCACGCCTGCCATTACGCGGCTTCCCATACGACCGATCTCTTCGTGGGTCGCGATACCAAACAGCGCGCGAACATTCTTCAGGCCGCCTGCTTCCGCGATCAGTTTGGCAATCTCTACTGTCGCAAAACAGCCGAGGCCATTGTCCAGGTAGGCTCCGTAGAAGGTATCATGGCTAAAGCCACGCTT
>JABSRK010000071.1 GCA_013213915.1 Planctomycetota bacterium | reverse complement strand
TCATCTCCAACGGTGGCGAGGTGTCATTTGGTCTCCACGTCCCCGCCAGACGGCGCCAGGATGCGTCGGAGGTCGTGGTGACGCTGCAGCCCAGCCTGGCGCTCACCCTGCTCGACGCGTTGCCGTACCTGATCCAGTATCCGTACGGGTGCACCGAGCAGACCATGAGCCGGTTCATCCCCGCTGTCGCGGTGGCCCGCACCCTCAAGGAGGCCGGGACGACCCTGGGCGAGATTGCCGCGGCCCGCGAGAATCTCCCGAGTGCATCACGGCAGGGCGCATGGGCCGCCGTGCTGTCTGACGCGATGCTCGATGACGTCGTGCGCACCGGACTGCGCCGGATCACCGGCATGCAGAACGGTGACGGGGGCTGGGGTTGGTGGAAGCGCGACCGCTCGTCGCCTTACCTGACCGCCTATGTGATCACGGGGCTCCTCATTGCCCGGGACGCCGGCTACGAGGTCGGCGACAAGGTCGTCGACCGCGGGACCAGCTTCCTTGCCGCGCAGGGCAAGCGCATCGACCGAATTCAGACAGCGGCGTATGTCGGATATGCCCTCGCCAAGGCAGGGAAGGTGGACCAAGACCTGCTGGCTCGCGTGTACAAGGCTCGCGATGACCTGGGCATCTTCGGCAAGGCGCTGCTGGCGTCCGCTTACAAGTCCGCCGGTGATGGGCAACGCGCCGGGACGATCGTTCAGAACCTGGACGACTTCGTCTCCGAGGACAAGGAGTGGGGTACGGCCCATTGGACTCCGGGTGGCCCGGGGTGGCGGTGGTGGAGCAGCCCCATCGAGGCCAACGCGGCCGTGCTGAACGCGATGCTTGACGTCGACCCAACGCACCGTCACGTGCAACCTCTCGTGAAGTGGCTCGTGCGCAACCGTCAGGGCAACCGTTGGACCAATACCCGTGACACGGCCCAGGCGATCCTCGCCCTCATCCGCTACGCGCGGCAGGCGGGTGAGCTGGACCCCGATTACGCGGTTGATGTCGTCTGCGGTGGCCAGACGCGCACGTTCACCGTCAACAAGAAGAACATGATGGCGTTCGACAACCGGTTCGTCCTCAAGGGGGACGCGGTAACGTCCGGTCAGATGCCGCTACAGGTTCGCATGCGTGGCAAGGGGCGCGTGTACGTGACGTCGTCCCTGACCTACTTCACGCAAGAGGACAAGATCACAGGTGCCGGTCACGAGTTGTTCGTCAGCCGTACGTACCACAAGGTCGAGGAGCTGCCCCAGGAGAAGATCGAGGGCGGCCGCAAGATCACCAGCCTGGTCGACAAGTTCACCCGTATTGATGAGGGCGCGGACGTGAAGGCGGGTCAGATCATCGAAGTCCGCCTGGAGATCGAAGCAAAGAACGACTACAGCTACTTGCTGTTCGAGGATATGAAGCCCTCGGGCTTCGAGCCTCTCCAGCTTCGCTCCGGCCGTAACTACGATCGCGGCATCTGCTCGAATGTGGAGTTCCGCGACGAGAAGACGGCGTTCTTCGTCACCTCGCTGCAGCAGGGCAAACACACCCTGAGCTATCGCATGCGGGCGGAGGTTCCTGGCACCCTGAGGGCCCTCCCCGCTCGTGGCGAGGCCATGTACGCGCCCTCGTTCAGGGGCATCTCCGACAGTTTCAAGATCACCGTGAAGGAGATGGAGCGGCTGTAGGGCGCGTGAGTGTCATGCGACGTGCGCCAAAAGAACGGCGCGAGAACCCGGGGGAGAGTGGGTTCCCGCGCCGCGGGGGTGTGGAGAAAGCTGTAGGTCCTTACTGGTTCAGTATTGGCGCAGGACACCGACGACCACGCCCTGCACGGTGACATCCTGGGTTGGAAGGATGATGGGCTCCATGGTGCTGTTGCGGGGTTCGAGACGTGTTTCCCTCCCCATGGGGTAGTACCGCTTGAGGGTCGCTTCCCGTCCGCGCACCAGGGCGACCACGGTCTCGCCTGGTTGGGCTGTCTGTCGCGACTCGACGATGACGTGGTCTCCATCGCGGATCTGATCCTCGATCATCGACTCACCGTGGACCTCGAGCATGTAGAGGTCCTTGTCGTCCCGGAACAGTTCCGCGGGATTGAAGGTGTCCCGTTCCGCTTCCGGTACGACGTCGATGGGTTCACCGGCGGCGATACGACCGTAGATCGGTACACCGGGCGAAGCCGTCTCGTCACTGACCAACTCGATGGAACGGGACTGGTGCCGCTCGGTACGGATCCAGCCCTTTTGCTCGAGCGCGCGAACGTGCTCGAAAACGGTGACGCGGTTCACCCCGAGTCCGTCACCGATCTCACCGAGTGTTGGTGAGAGATTATTTTCGCTGATGTAGTTCCGGACGAAGTCCAGGACGTGTGCCTGGCGCTTCGTGAGGTTCTGTCTACGGGCCATGGACAAGCTCCCCTACAGGAATGCGAGCAGGACGATACCGATGAGCAGGGCGGTCTGCGTCACCTCGCAGAGCACGGCGTTGTTCTGATTCATGATGGTCTCCCAATGTTGAGCCGTTACCTCACAGACACCAAACTTAGACCGATCATAGTCCGACCACAAGGGAGAAGTTAGGAAAATATAAGGCTTTTGTTCGGTTCCTCCTCATTTGTCGCAGGTACCGACAGGATCGGGAGTTCCGTCGATTCGAGCGTTAGAATCGACGGTCATGACCCCGTTTCCTTCTGGTCGCTGCATTCCCGATGTTTCCGTCTCCACCCTCATCATCGGGGCCGGAGTGGCCGGGTACCGATCTGCCATCGAGGCGGCGTCTGGGGGGACGGTTCTCATCGTGACCAAGGACGACTTGCGGGAGAGCGCTACGGCATACGCCCAGGGGGGGGTGGCAGCGGTTCTCGGGGTCGACGACAGCCCGCAGTCGCACCGCGACGACACGCTCGCAGCGGGTCAGGGGTTGTGCGAAAGAGTGTCGGTGGAGACGGTCGTCTCGGAAGGTCCGGCCCGTGTTCACGAACTTCTCGAGTGGGGAGGAGACTTCGATACGGACGGGGGCGTCTTGCACCTGACGCGCGAGGGCGGACACAGCAGACATCGCGTCGTGCATGCGCACGGCGATGCTACGGGGCAAGAGTTCGTCACCACGCTCGTCCGGGCGGTTCGCGCCATCCCCGAGGTGCTGCTGTGGGAGCATGCGTTCGCCGTCGATCTCCTCATCAAGGACGGACGGTGTGCCGGAGCCGTCATCTTGAAGGACGGTCATCCGGTCGTGATCGCGGCCGGCGTGACGATCCTGTGTACCGGAGGAGCGGGACAGATCTACCGTGAGACCACGAACCCCAACGTGGCGACCGGCGACGGACACGCGATGGCGCTGCGCGCGGGGGTCGCCGTCGCCGACATGGAGTTCGTTCAGTTCCACCCGACGACGCTGTACGTGGCAGGCGCTGCGAGGCACCTCATTACCGAGGCGACACGGGGCGAAGGCGCCCGCCTCGTCGATGAGAAAGGGGACCGGTTCGTCTTTCGGTACCACGCGGACGGCGAGCTCGCTCCGCGTGACGTCGTCAGCCGCGCGATCGTCCAGCATCTCGCCATGACTGAGGGGGTCTGCGTGTTCCTGGACCTGCGCCATATGGGGCCAGAGGTGAAGGATCGCTTCCCCGGCATCCACCGTGCATGCTCCCTGTACAACCTTGATATCACCGTCGATCGCATCCCGGTGCATCCGTCGGCTCACTATATGATCGGCGGCTGCATCACGGATCTCGATGGCCGCACGAGCCTTCCGGGCTTGTTGGCGGCGGGAGAAGCGTCGTCGTCGGGGCTTCACGGCGCGAATCGTCTCGCGAGCAACTCGCTACTAGAGGGGCTCGTGTTCGGGCGCCGCGCCGGAGCCCTGGCCTGCGAGGAGTCGAACGCGACAGTCGATGCCTTCGAGCTCGCCGAGCCGGATCGTCCATTGCCGCACACGGTACTGAACGTCACGGACATGAAGAACAGTGTCAGGAGCCTCATGTGGCGGCACGTCGGCATCCTCCGTACCGAGGACGGACTCGTGAGCGCTCTCGACCAGTTGCGGACGTGGCAGGCGTACGTGCATCAGGTGGCGTTCGAGAGTTGGAAGGCGCTGGAGATGCAGAACATGCTGGCGGTGGCGGTGTCCGTTGTCCGCGGCGCGCTGTGGCGGCGCGAGAGTCGCGGAACCCATTACCGGACTGACTTCCCAGAACGGGACGACGCGGCGTTCACGTCCCGTGGCGTGCAGGGTGAGGGAGAGGAAATCGTTGCGAGGCCACTGGGAAGACCGTGACTACGCGGCGGATCGCCGTCGCAACAAGGGTGAGCCGAGAAAGCGCGGTCGCGGCCGTACCGTCTCCACGGATGCGGATAAGCACGTCGAGCGTGCGGTCTTGGTCGGTGTCGGCACCGCGGCGTCGGCGGATGACCTGAACTTCCCCATGCTCGACGAACTCGCCGAGTTGGCGCGCACCGCTGACGCGCGCATCGTTGACCGTGTGTGGCAGCGCCGCGAGCGCCCGCACCCGGGCACCTACCTCGGTAGTGGAAAGGTCGAGGAGCTCAAGCAGCGCTGTGAAGACCACGACGCCAACGTGGTCATCGCTGACGACGACCTCACTCCTGCGCAGGTACGCAACCTCGAAGCGGCGCTCGACCTCCGCGTCATCGACCGCTCCGAACTCATCATCCACATCTTCGCGATCCACGCCCGTACGCGTCAGGCGCGGCTCCAGGTCGACCTCGCACAGATGAAGTACCTCGCCCCACGACTCAAGCGCATGTGGACCCACCTCTCGCGCATCACGGGGGTGGGGGGTATCGGCAGTCGAGGTCCGGGTGAAAAGCAGATCGAAGTGGACCGCCGGATCATCGGCCGTCGTATTCGTGACCTCACGGCCGAACTCGCCGAGATCGAGGGACGCCGCGTGCGACAGGTGCAGTCGCGCTCGGATGTGTTCAAGGTCGGTCTGGTGGGGTACACCAACGCGGGCAAGTCGACGCTGATGCGGCGTCTCACCGGCGCCGACGTGTTCATCGCGGATCAACTCTTCGCGACGCTGGATACGCGGACCCGACGGTGGACCATGGACGACGGTCTCGAGGTTCTCCTCTCCGATACCGTTGGCTTCATCGACAAGCTGCCCCATCACCTTGTCGCCAGTTTCCATGCGACGCTCGAAGAGGTGCGCGAGGCCGACTTGCTGCTCCACGTTGTCGACTCGGGCGATCCCGACGTCGATGCGAAGGTTCGGGTCGTGCGTGATGTCCTGGAGAAGCTCGACGCGGGGGAGGTGCCTGAACTCCTCGTCCTCAACAAGGTCGACCTGTTGCCCGAGCCGGCGGAAGCCACGATCCTGGCGTCCCGTCTCGAGACCGAGATGCTCACGTCCGCCGTTACGGGTGATGGCGTCCAAGAACTCGTGGCGGCGGTTCGTGTCCGCGCCACCCGGGCCCACGAACTTATCACGCTCGAGATCCCTGCTTCGGACGGACGCACGCTGGCGTTGCTATCTCGCGTCGGGCGTATCCTCTCCCAGGACTACGAGGGAGAGGTGTGTCGGCTCACGGCGTCGGTGCCGAAGACGGCGCTCGGCGAGCTTGCTCCGTATCTCGTCGACTGAGTGTCGCCGGGCTCGTCATGTTTGAAGTTCAGCTGCGCACCTGACCGCGGATCTCCAGCAACTTACACAGCTTTCGCTCCCCGCACGGCGACGTCTCCTATTTCCAGAACTGCCACCAAGAGCGCTCACCGTAGTCGAGGAGAAGCCTGGCAACGCTTGCCATTCCCCGCTGATCCCATGATCGACCTAACCAACCCCCATTCACCTGCTCGGTGCTGGACAGCGCGGCGACCGACCGGCAGTGAGGTTTCCAGTTCATACGAAGCTCTTCGGCACGCCCGCAGAGTTCGCCCAGGGCCACGATAGTGTCGCGAGGGTCGTTGGTGGAGTTCTCGATCGAGATCGCGGCCAGGCCGTTGCGGAGGGTGGCGACGTCGCTGCGCGAAGCTAGCCTGTCGGCTGTGCGAGAAGCGTAGATGAGGATAAGCGGACACAGTGCGGGCCGGTCGGCGACGAGAGTACGGAGTAGCTCCCGCTCCGCAGGCGGCGACGCGAGGTAGACGGGAGCAAGTCTGTCCATCAGGCGCTGGACCTGCGCGTGCGGGTCCCATTGTTCGAGGAGGCTGGCCTCGAGCTCCTTCTCTTTCCGTTCAAATGCGGCATAGCCGCCCTCGAACCGATTCCAGTGCTCCGTGGGGTCCAGGTTCACGGGGCGCCAGAACTTGACGCCGTCTTCTTCAAATTCTTCCAACGGCGGGCTGTTCTCCTCCCTGTATTCAGCAAGTGGCTTCCGCCACTGCTTATACGTTGCGACTAGATCGTCGAACTCTCTGGCGATCCGTGTGCCGTCCATCAGTTTCCCTTTGCCGTGGGTCTTGCACTCCATGGGAACCTCCTCTCATCCGCTCAGCGGGGGAGAGGTCCGGGTGCAGCAGGCCGTGGTTACTTGTCCTGTTCTCCCTGGGGCTTCCAGAGATCGGGCGCGAGCAGGTTGATGTCCAGGCGTGCCCGCCCATCGGCGAACACGAGATCGAGCTTCAGTTCGTCGGCACGCTCCAGGTACCAGCCGACGCGATCGAGCAAGGCGTTGGCTTGCTCGGTTGTGCGCTCGCTCCCAGCGACCGTCTGCGCGATGAGCGCGTCGCGTGCATCCTGGAGCAATTGCTTGATGCCCGAGCCCTTCATGCGCAGGACGTCGCCGCGCTCGCGAGCCCGGGTTCGGCCTTCGACCGCTGCGTCGACGAGGTCGCACACGATCTCCCTGTGGCTGCCGAGGATGAGACGGTTGCCGACGATCGCCATCGTCACCTGGGTCTGGGCGCGGGCGTCATCGGCCTCGTGCAGCAGCTCGGGACGGAAGCGCGCGATGTTCAACTCGATGCTCTTGTGGGTCGCCGTCGTGAGCTTCATCTGCGGCGTGCCGTCCTTTGACGCCTCGTGGTTGGCCGCGCGGATGACCTTACGGAAGGCGGGGACCAGGTCGCCGCGGAGCTTGTCGCTCTTGATCTGAGCCACCAGCGCTATGACCGGATAGCGGTTGCGTGGTTGGGACCCTTCGCCAGGCAGGCGTCCGAGGTGGATGTCGAAGGCCGTCCCCAGGCCCGCGCACAGGTCCTCCACGGGGAGTCCGCCCGTGAACAGCGCGAGGGCCGAACGAAACTCCGCGAGGTCTGCGCGCGCCTCCTCGGGGACCAGCGTTTCGACGTGCTTCCAGAACGACGAGACGTCGCGCCGCACGGAAAGGCGCGCGGTCTCTACCGACGCCGGCGCGAGCACATCGGGCGCTGGCCCGGTTGGTGCGCAGAACTGCCGGTCGGGCGGCAGTCGGCCAACGGGCCCGTCGATGTGGAGTTTGAGGCCGCTCGACAGGTCGGCGAAACCCGACAGCTCGCGTCCGCGGCCGGCTACGTGAAGCACGTGGGCAAGCAGCAGCGCGACGACGGCGTCCTGCGGCTCGGATACGCCGGGTCGCAGCGGAAGGAGCCCGCTGAGATCCACGTGGAAGCGGATGTTCCCGGTCGTCACGCGTTTGCGAAACGCGACGAAGTCCTTGCGGTCGAGGAGTGAGTCGTCTTCGCCGCTGGCCACGTCCCTCACCTCCTCGACCGTGTCCGGGCTGTCCGCGACGCCGATGAACGGACCGGCTTGGAACACCGGTCGGCCGCTCTCCTTCGCCATGCCCCGCGCCTTCTCGTAGAGCGAACCCTGGTCTTTGGCTTCCAGAAGGAGCACGAAGATCGTCTTGTTACGCAGAAACGAGTGATCCATCCCCAGCGCCGCCCGCTTGAGGCCCGACCCGGTCGCCAACTCGAGAAGCTCGCGGACCGGGCTGGGGATCTGGGCGGCGAGCTGTTTCCACCCGGCGCTTTGCTGGAGTCGCCGGATCTGCTGGGCCGGCTCCAGGATCTCCACGAAGACGGTCATGTCCTCGGGGATGAGCCGTCCGGGGTCCAGGCGCCAGGGGATGGGCCCGCAGCCGGGCGTGGCCAGGGAGAGAAGGCAGAGGAGCACGTTCACGCCATGATCCTACCGGCGCCAGGATGTTGGCTGGACGTCTCCCCGCCAGGAGCTTCAAATGGGGGACCGAAAGGACCACCCCATGTGCCATTCACATCTCGGACAACCGGCCGTTTGGGCGTTGATTTCACTGCTTGCGGTCTCCGGCGTGGGCCAATCCACGTGGGGGCCCCAGCACCTCGAGCGGGCCAAGGCCCTGCACGCGCGAGCGATCGTGCTGGACACCCATTCGGATGTCACGCCCAAGTTCCACAACGCTGACTGGGATTTCTCGGCCCGTCATGACAGCGGGCACATGGACATACCCAGGATGCGGGATGCGGGGTTCGACGCCCAGTTCCTGTCCGTCTACATGGGGCGGAAGCCGGACCCGGGCACGGCGATCAAGGAGGCCATCCGCCGCGTCGACGCGGTGTATGAGACCGTCCGCAAGCACCCGACGCAGCTGGAGATCGCCTACACGGCGGCCGACGTCGTTCGGATCAAGAAGGCGGGGAAGATCGCTTGTCTCATGGGGATCGAGGGTGGGCACATCATCGAGGACAGCCTGGCGGCCCTGCGCATGCTTCATCGCTTGGGCTGCCGCTACATGACGCTCACCCATTCGTTCAACTCGGTGTGGGCTGACTCGTCCGGAACCATGTCCGATGTGAAGGGCGATTTCGACGGCCTCTCCGAGCGCGGGCAGGAGCTCATCAGCGAGATGAATCGCATCGGCATCATGGTGGATATCTCCCACGTCGCCGACGCCACGTTCTGGGACGCGATCCAGCTCACGAAGGCACCGGTCATCGCGAGCCACTCGTCGGTGGACGGGGTTTTCCCGCACCGTCGCAATCTCTCCGACCCGATGCTGCGCGCGGTCAAGAAGAACAACGGCGTCGTCATGATCAATTTCTTCTCGGCGTACATCGACCCCGACTTCGATGGCTACCAGAAGGCGTGGGATGCGGAGCACAAGGAAGCCCTCGACGCCATGCGCACGAAGTTCAAGGCGAACCGCCGGGAGTTCCGCGGCGCGCGGCGGGAGTTCATGAAGACCCACCCCATGAAGCAGACTCCGCTCACGGTCCTCGCCCGACACGTCGAACACTGCGCCAAGGTCGCCGGTTGGGACCACGTTGGGATGGGCGCCGACTGGGACGGGGTGTCGGCGCTCCCCGAGGGGATCAAGCACTGCGGCGACACCGTCAAGCTCACCGCGCTGCTGTTGGCGCGGGGGGCCAACGAGGACGACCTCGAGAAGTTCCTCGGCAAGAACCTCCTGCGCGTGATGGCCGACTGCGAGAAATCGGCGCGGGAGATGACGGCGGGCAATTGACCGACTCGGGTACCCCGACGGATGACCTGCGGTCCACCCGTGCCGGGGATTATCCTGCGGTGACCGACACGTCTTCCACTCGCACCGATGGCATCGTACGGGTGCCGTTGATGACGCGGGTTTCCTTGGAGACGCCGGAGACGTTCTTCAATGCGTCGAAGAGACTGCCCGCGATCAAGGTCTCCTTGATCGGGGTTCTGGCGCCGCGGCGCATGAGGAACCCGCCTTTGACAACGCCGGAAAACTCGCCGGTGATCGGGTTGCAGCTCCCTGAGAAGCGGGACACGACGATGGCCCGCTCCGGTTCGCAGCAGAGATCCGCGAACGCCTCATCGCCCGGCTCGAGGACGAGGTTGGACGATCCGATGGCCGGCGGGCTCGACGCGCTGCCCTGGGCGTGGCCCGTGGGCTCGGCACCGGCAGCGCGGGCTTCGTAGGTGTCATAGAGGAACGCCTTCAAGGCGCCGCGTTGGAGGATCGCAAGGGAGCGGGTCGGTGTGCCCTCGCGGTCGAACGCGCGGGTCGCAACTCCGCCTTCCTGTCGTCCATCATCGATGAGCGTCAACGAGGGTGAGGCGATCTCCTCACCGAGGCGTTCGGCGAAAGGGCTCTTGCCGGTGCGGATGGCGTTTCCGGTGAGGACGGAGAGCAGGTTGGCGATGAGGAAGTCCGAGACGACTTCAGGGGCGAGGATGATGGGGCCGCGGAAAGACTCCCCGTGCTGGGCGCCGATGGCACCAAGGGTCTTGACGACGAATCTATCCGCCGCGGACTCGAGCTCACCACGGAGCGTCGCCACGGACAGCACATTCTGGCCGTCGTGATCGAAGGACCCGACCTCGTCCTCGGAGACCGCCATTCCAAAAAAACTGCCACCGGCGATGGAGCGAGCGTCCGACAGGGCGATCCCCGTGTTGGTTGCGATGGCGCGCTCTGAGACGACGGTGTACACCTGTCCGGAGTCCGTGACGACCCGGGCGTCGTGGTTCTTGATGCGCTCCAGCATGTCGGCGCCCAGTGCCACCAGGTCGCCGATGCCCATGGTTGCGATCGCGGGGTCGGGTTCCTGATCTAGCGGCTCGATCGGTCGCGGGTCGTCCAGGCCGTTGAGGTCGTCGGGGGGTGACGCGCTCGCGAGAGCGAGAGCCTCCGCGCAGGCCTGCTCGATCTCCTCTGGATCGTTGACGGTCGCGAATCCCATGGACCCGTTCTTGAAGACGCGAATGCCGAACGTCGCTTCCTCGGACGTCGAGGCGTTCAAGATGTCGTCCTTCTGCAGGTCCACTCGCGTTTCCCGGTCGTAGTCGCAAACGACCTCGCTCTGGTCGGCGCCCATCGACAGAGCGCGTTCCACCCCTCGCTGTGCTGTCTGGAGCAAGGACGCCTGCCGACTGGGCGATGTGCGGGCCTCCGCGCTCACTGGCTACCTCCCAGGAGAACTTCGCACCGTACATGCGGTCCGCCAGCGTCGACCTTGGCCGGCTGGCCCTTGCCGCAGTAACCGGCGCCCAGGTCCCACTTGAATTCACGGCTCACGGCGTCGACGGTCTGCATGACGTCGAAGGCAATGCCGCTGATGGAGACGCCGCGCACGAGCTCACACAGCTTGCCGTCCTTGATGCGCCAGGCGCGTTCGGTGTTGAACATGAACTCGCCGGTGGCGTCGGCCTGACCGTTTCGGGGCCCGTCGAGGAGATATCCTTCGGGCGTGTCGCTGATGATCTCCTCGAGGGTGCTCTCGCCCGGCTCGAGGTACGTGTTTCGCATCCGGATCAAGGGGAAGTCACTGTATTCCCAGGCGCGGGCCGAGCCCGTTGGCGCGACGCCGAACTTCAACGCCGAGGTCCGGTCATGGAGGTAGCTCTCCAGGATGCCGTTGTTGATGATGACGGTCCGTTGCGTCGGGACCCCTTCGTCGTCCACGGGGATGGTCCCGCCGGCGCCGTCCTGCAGCTCGCTATTCCCGGAATCGCACAACGTGACGAGGTCCGATCCGACGCGTTGGCCGATCTTGCCTTTGGCCACAGATCCCGACTGCACGAAGTCCGCCTCGACGGTGTGTCCGATGGCCTCGTGTACGAGGAGTCCGACGATGGACGGCGCCAGGATGACCTTCGCCCGTCCACCGGCCGGCCTTTGCGCCTTGAGGAGATCGACCGCCGTCTCCGCGGCCTCGTGGCCGAGCCGCTCGGCGGGCCGGTTCTTGAACAGGCAATCCCACCCGCCCGTGACGCCGATCGTCCGCGAGGAGCTCTGGCGTTGTCCTCCGTCCTCGGCGACCGCCGAGATGCGGAACTCGGGTCGCACCAGGCGTAAAGAGCAGCAGGCACCGTCCGTCGTGACGATCGCCTTCTCCTCGGCGATCTCCCGGTACGTGCAGGTCGCTGTCGAGATGCGCTGCGCCGCCGCGCGGGTCTGCTCCTCGACCTCACGGGCGAGGTCTATCTTCTCCTCGAGCGTCCGATTCAGGACGTCGTCGATGCCATCACCCTCGAAGTGTCCCTGCGCCAGCTCACATGGGGCGAGCCCGGAGATCTTCTCCTTCTTCCGAGCGGCGCTCTTCCGCGCCGCGTCTCGTGCTCTGGCGATCGCGTTCTTCACGTCGTCCGAATCGGCTGAACTGCACGACGCGAAGCCGAACACGCCGTCTTCCAGGACGCGTACGCCGGTCCCGGTGCGATGCCGCACGGCAGAACTTTCTACACGTCCCTTTTCGACGGACACGCCCCGGCTGGTCTTCTTGTGGTAGCGCAATTCGACGAAGCCGTCTTCGTCCTTCACGCAATCGGCTAGGTGTTGGGCCACGTCTTGCGGCATGGGCGTTCTCCCACTGGAATCCCTCACGCTTGTTGCGAGAGACGCGCGCGAGAGTCTACCGCCCGGCGAGACATGCCGCGACCAACCCTCGGAACAGCGGGTGCGGCGCCCCCGGATCGCTGCAGAACTGGGGGAGGAAGGCTGCCGTCACGTGGAAGGGGTGACCCTCGAGAACGTGTAGATACGGGCGCCCTCCCTGGCGATCCTTGGCGGCAGTACGGAAGCCGAGGTCCGTGATCCTCGCGGCATAGTCGGGATTGAGACCGCTGACGATGTCGGTCTGCTCGACGACACGATCAATGTCCGCGTACAACGGGCCGAGCAGGTCATCGTCCGCCAGCTCCAACTCGACCTCGTGCAACCCGTCGGCGCCCTGGACGCTCGGCAGCTCGTGGACGATCGGATCTGAGACCTCTGCATCGAACGCGGCGCTGCCCGCGTTCGCGAGTCCGAGCAGTGAGCGTGCGGCTTCGATGAACACGAGTCCGTGGCTCTCACCCGTCGCGAGGAACGGCAGACCCGTCTCGCGCACGACAGTGAGCGCCGCGAGCATCGATTCGGAGAGCGCGCTGGGGCCGCGCTTCTGTGGGGGCGCAAGGACGACTCCTGCAGCCTCGGCGACCATTCCGGGGTACAGGGTCAGGCTGTCGGGCCCCATCCAGCGCGTATTGAGCACGGTTCGATGGAAGGCGGCGGCGTCCAGGACGGCCTTGCGGGTCGCAGCCTGAGTTGCGTTCTCACCTTCGTACTTCCCCAGGAACAGAATGGTGTTCTGCTGCATGGCCGTTGGCTTCCTCAGGGCGTAAGGCCCTCGCACATCATAACGAACGCTGCCGTCGCGCCCTCCGCGAGAGCGCATGTCTGCGAGGTCGAAAACCGAGACCTCCCGCTGCTCACATCGGCAAGATGCTTGCCGGGGCTGGGCCCGAACATGAAAGACCGGGCCTGGAGCCGTTGAGGCACCTGCCTCCGGGTCGTTAACATGTCCCGCCCCGGTAGCGCATCGAGGTCCCGGGTCGTCATTTTGGGAGCTTTCAACTTCATGGATCGACGCATCGACACCTACCTGAAGCCTCTCATCGGCGAGGACCGATTCCTCTTTTTCGAGGAGATGGTGCGTTTCTCGGACGAGACCATTGCGCCCAGGATCCTGGAGTGGGAGCGGTCACATCAGTTGATCCCGGACGACGCGATCCGATCCATGGCCGAGCTAGGGCTGTTCGGAATTTCGATTGACGAACGTTACGACGGCCAGGGTGGTCAGCACACCGATCTCGTGCTCATGGGGCTTGCCCTTGGCTACCACAGCCAGTCTGTGGCGATTACCCCAGGCGCCGCG
>JABSRK010000070.1 GCA_013213915.1 Planctomycetota bacterium | reverse complement strand
CCTCCGACTACTTCCAGCAGCTCCACGACTGGGCCGTGCACCTCATCACGGAAGGCAAGGCGTATGTCGACCACCTCTCTGCGGAGGAGATCCGCGCCCATCGTGGCACGCTGACCGAGCCCGGCCGCGACAGCCCCCATCGGAACCGACCCGTGGACGAGAACCTGGCGTTCTTCAAGCAGATGAAGAACGGCGAACTGGACGAGGGCACCTGCGTGCTGCGCGCCAAGATCGACATGGTCCACCCCAACGTCCTGATGCGTGACCCCACCATGTACCGCATCATGAAGGCGACCCACCATCGCACCGGCGACGCGTGGTGCATCTACCCGCTGTACGACTTCGCCCACGGCCTGTCGGACGCCGTCGAAGGGATCACCCACTCGCTCTGCTCGCTGGAATTCGAGAATCACCGACCGCTGTACGACTGGTTCAACGACAACTGCCCGATCCCCCACCACCCCCGGCAGTACGAATTCGCCCGGCTCGCCCTCGAGTACACCGTGGTCAGCAAGCGCAAGCTGGTCAAGCTGGTGGAAGCCGGGGTCGTGGAGGGCTGGGCCGATCCCCGCATGCCGACGCTGCGCGGGCTGCGACGTCGCGGCTACACGGCCGAGTCCATCCGGGCGTTGTGTGACAAGGTGGGCGTGGCGAAGAACAACAGCCGCAGCGAGATGGCCTTGCTGGAATCCTGCGTGCGCGACGACCTGAACAAATGTGCGCGCCGGGCCATGGCGGTCCTCGACCCCCTCGAGGTGGTCATCGAAAACTGGCCTGAAGGCCACATCGAAGAGCTCGACGCGGTCAACAACCCTGAAGACGAATCGGCAGGCAAACGAAAGGTCCCGTTCTCCGGACGCCTGTGGATCGAACGCGCGGACTTCATGGAGGAGCCCCCGAAGAAGTTCTTCCGGCTCGGCCCCGATCGTGAGGTCCGCCTCCGGTGGGCCTACTTCGTCACCTGCGTCGGGTACGACAAGGATGACGAGGGCAACGTCGTCCGTCTTCGGTGCACGTACGACCCCGAGACCAAGGGCGGCAACGCGCCCGACGGGCGCAAGGTCAAGGGCACCATCCACTGGGTCTCGGCAGATCACGCCCTGGACGCCGAAGTCCGACTGTACGACCGCCTCTTCACCGAACCCGATCCCGAGGAGGGCGGTGATTTCATGGCCAACCTCAACCCGGACTCCTTGAAGGTGGTCCGCGGCAAGCTCGAGCCGTCCTTGACGGAGGCCCAGCTCGACACGCCCTACCAGTTCGAACGGGTCGGGTACTTCCGCGTCGATTCGGCGGCATCACAGCCCGGGGCTCCGGTGTTCAACCGAACGGTGGGGCTGCGGGACACCTGGGCCAAGGTCAAGAAGAAGGGGTAGAACCCGGGTTCTGGTACTTGCTCCGGACCCCTCGGGTTAGCCTATTGACGTGACGCGCGGCCCCACAATCCCCCTTCTGCTGCTCGCGATTGTCGCCGCCGGCCTGGCAGCCCTTCTGCTCCTCGATGACGACAACGGCGAGGGAGCCGTCAACCCCCCGGCGTCGGCACCCAGGAACGCAGAGACCACGGACGCTTCCCAGGTCGATCCGCCGATTCCCTACGGGGAAATCGAGACGGACACGTTCGACGAGGGAGACGAGATCGGGCCGGCGCCCGCATCGCTTCGGGACGTACCGCGCCGCGTCCGCGTACTCGGATTGGATGGAGAGCCGGTGGCCGGCGTCACGGTGCAGCTCGTGCGAGAAGGCCAGGCACGGGAACGGCGACGCCGTGCATTTGATCGCAGCACGCCGTCGCCGCCGTACCGCACGATGCGCACAGATTCCGAGGGTCGCGCGCCGCTCCAGCCCCTGCCCGCCCGCGCGTTTCGCATCGAGGCGATGACGGACGACGCATTCGGAGCCATCGGGTTTTCCCTCCCCCGCAAGAACCCCGAGTCCGCACCACTGGTAGTCGATCTCCATCTCTTGCCGAGCCCCGGGGTCCGAATACGTGTTCTACAAATAGACGGGACACCCGCGGAGGCGATGCGTGTAGAGGTCCACCCGGACCCGAGTGTGCGACACAGTTGGGACGAGCGGCTGGCCGTATGGACAGACGGAGAGGGCTACGCGGGTGGTCGTCTGACATTCGAAAACAAATGGGCCCGCGACGGAGCCCCCGCCCTGGCGACCGTGCGACTGCTTGACGGAAGCCGGGTGACGACGCCGCCGGTATCCCCAATCGATGGATTATACGATTTTGATCTCACGGTTCCGCGCCTGGGAATGGTGCGACTCGCGTTCGCGCTCCCCAACGGCAAGCTCTACAAGGGCACCGCAAGCCTCAAGTGGTGGCGGATCACCGACCCCGTGGACGCCCGTCGATCCGGCCGCAGCACAGCCCACCAGGGCGTCGCCGTCATCGGCGGCGCGCCGCCGGGCGAGCGACTCGTGTTGCGCATCAGGACGAAGAACCGCGCAGACGCCCTGTGCGCCATCGACGTGCATCCGAACGGCGCGCCCCAGGACGCCGTCTGCTCCATCGGCGCACAAGCCGCGCGCTTGTCCATGACCTTCACGACTGCCGAGGGCGATCCGCTTCCATGGCATAGGTTTCGCGCCAAGATCAGCCAGGACGACGACGCGGCGCGGGCTGAGCGCCTGGCGGTTCTCGATCCGACACAGCGCCGGGGCCGCACCAGCACCATCCGTGCGCAGGCCGACGGCCGCGCCACCCTGACGGTGCGCGCAGGTGCCGCGGGCCAGGTCCTCCTGTTCAGGGATCGGGACGACTCGAAGCGACGCAACGGCAGGCGTAAAGCAACGCCCGAAGCCACCCTCAACTTCCCCGCCCTGGAGGAGAACGCCGAACACGACGTCGGCGCCGTCCCCATTCGCTCCTTCCGTCTCATCGTGTCGGGGATCGTCGTCGACACGGACGGAGAGGTCGTCCCGGCGGCGCGTATTCGCGTCGACCGCGAGTCCATTCCCAAACGCAGATCCTCCCGCACCAAACGCTCGACCATCGCCAAGGGATGGACTAACTCCGAGGGCAGGTTCTCCATACCCGGAGTGCCGCCGGAGCCGGGGAAGCTCCTTATCTATGCCAGCGCCCGCTACGGATCAGGGTCAGCGGAGCCGGTCGTTTTCGAGCTGGGGGCTCGCGACGTGCGCCTCGTCCTCAACCGACACGGCGAGATCATGGGTCGCGTCACCCTCAACGACGCGTCGATGCCGTTGCCCGTGGATGTCCGCCTGACCAGGGAGGACGGGCCGCGGCCCGTTCGCGTCGAGATCAAGCGGGACAAGAACGGCAAGGTCCACGGGGACGACCTGACGCCGGGCGTCTACGGAGTCAGCGTCCGCGTCGGTGGCCTCCGTGAGCTGGATCTGCACGGGATCCGGGTCGGCGAGGGTGAGACCGTCGTGCCGCCAGCGCTTGCGGATCTGATCGTGGGGCAGACATTCCGGCCCGGACGCGTCTTCGTTCGCAACCAGGACGGAACCCCCGTCTGGAAAGCTCGAGTCTCGACACGGGAACGTTCTGAACGACGCGCTCGTAATCAGACGCTTGACACGGACAAGCAAGGCGAGGCCGTCCTCGTATGGCGACCAGGGGTCCCCATTGACCTCAGCGTCCGGATTCCGGAGTGGCGGGGACGCTACCGAAATCCTTCATTCCCCCTCGTCGTCACGATCGGCGACCAGGCGTCCGCCAGCGCCGGTAGCCCGACCTCCACGACGGTATCGCCCCTCATCGTGACCTTCGACGCCCCGCTCCCCCGCGCCAAGCCGATCACCAAGTACATGCTGCGGCTCACCAAGATGAGCGAGGCGTCTAAACGACAGATTCTCGAACGCACGACCATCCGTACCCGCCCTGATCGCGCGGTCTACGTAGACATCGCGGGCGGGACGTACTCGGTGAGCCTGGAGGTCCACCTGGCGCCGGCCAAACGCAACGGCCGCTCCCGGAGTGGCCGCGCCGACATGGGTAGCCTGACGATCCTCGGCACCGGGGGCGAACGTGCGCAGATAAGCGTCGATTTCGCCAGCATCGACCACGCCGTCCGCAACGCCCGCTGAGTCCCCCGGCCCCGATAGAGGCAGAAGGGTCGCGCCATAATACGCTATAGCGTATTATGGTTTCGCCATGACGAGCCCCCCTGACTCCATCGGCCCGTGCATCCGACGGCGACGCAAGGATCTGGGCCTGACCCTCGAGGGCCTGGCGGCTGACAGCGGCGTTAGCATCACCATGCTGTCCGAGGTCGAGCGCTCGGTAAAGAACCCCACCGTGAAGCTGGCGTGGCAGATCGCCCGCGCCCTCGACTGCTCCCTCACCGATCTTATAGAGGAGCAGCCCGCTGCAGCCATGACGGTTCTGAAAGCGGCGGACCGACGCACCCTCATCGACCCCGAAACCGGCGTCGAACGACACGGTGTGGTGACCGAACTCCTGCAACGTGGACTTGAAGTGGCGACGTACCGTCTGCCCGGGAGGAGCGGCACCGGAGCCATGGCACCCAACCGCCCCGGCGTCCTCGAGCACGTCGTGGTGCTGGCCGGCGCGCTCAACTTGAAGGTCGGCGACGCCAGCGTCTGCCTGCGCAAGGGTGACCACGTCACCTACGGGGCCCAATCCACTGTGGAGTATCGGAACGACGGGGCCCGTGCGTGCGACTTCCTCCTGCTCTCGGACCGGAGCCGCGCGCAAACACCATGAGCCTGATCAAGGTCATCGACTCTCACACCGAGGGTGAGCCCACGCGGGTCGTCATGAGCGGGGGTCCCGACCTCGGCCCCGGCTCGGCGGCCGACCGCCTCGATGTTCTCCGCCAGGGGCACGATGGATTCCGATCAGCCGTGGTCAACGAACCGCGCGGCTACGATGCCCTCGTCGGAGCGATCCTCCTCGACCCCGTCTCTCCCGACGCCGCTGCCCAGGTGATCTTCTTCAACAACGTGGGATACCTGCAGATGTGCGTGCACGGGACCATCGGTGTGGGTGCGACCCTGCTGCACGCGGGACGGATCGGAACAGGCGTTCACCGCATCGAAACCCCCGCCGGAGACGTGAGCCTCGACGTGGCCGCCGACGGACGGGTGGCGGTCCAGAACGTACCGAGTCGGCGCACCGCCAAGGACCTGGTGGTCCGCACCCGGTCCCACGGCACGGTCGTCGGCGACGTCGCCTGGGGCGGAAACTGGTTCTTCCTTGTGTCGGATCACGGGCAGGACCTGTCGCTCTCCAACAAAAAAGCACTCACGGATTACGCCTGGGACGTCCGCGCCTCCCTTGGCGACGCCGGCATCACCGGCGACAACGGTGACGAGATCGATCACGTGGAGTTGTTCGGCGCACCGACTCGCAAAGACGCCGATAGCAAGAACTTCGTCCTGTGCCCGGGACGCGAGTACGACCGATCACCGTGTGGCACCGGGACCAGCGCCAAGATGGCGTGCCTGTTTGCTGACGGCCTGCTCCCCGAGGGGCGAAGCTGGCGACAGGAGAGCATCCTGGGCACCGTGTTCGAGGGGACGGTGCGCGACGTCGGCGACGGCGTCATCGTACCGACGGTATCGGGTCGCGCGTGGGTCACCGCCGAAACCACCCTCGTCATCGGCGAGGACGATCCGTTTCGTGAGGGGATCCGGTGACGGCTTCCCCTGATGTGCTGGTCGTCGGCGCCGGCATCATCGGCGCCGCGTGCGCCCTGCGCCTCACCGAGGAAGGGATGTCGGTCGCCGTGGTCGATCGCCCTCGCCCGGCTGGAGGAACGACCGCCGCCGCCATGGGACAGATCACGGTGATGGACGACTCCGACGCTCAGGGTGCCCTCACATTGTGGTCACAAGAACTGTGGGATGCGCTGGCGCCGTCCCTTTCGGCCATCGAGCACGACCCCTGCGGCACGCTCTGGGTCGCAACGAACGATGAAGAGTTGGACGAGGCACGGAAGAAGGAGCAGTGGTACGCCGCCCATGGGATCGAATCGTCCCTACTCCACCCCGGCGCGCTGCGCGAAGCCGAGCCGCACCTCAATGAAGACCTCGTCGGCGCCCTCCACGTCCCAGGGGACAGCGTCGTGTACCCCCCGAACGCCGCCCTGAGCATGCTGGAACACGCCGTCCGCGCTGGGGCGACGGTGACCACGGGATGCGAGGTACGTTCCGTAGATGCATCGCACGCCGTGCTTGCGGACGGGTCGCGCCTACATGCTGGCGCCGTCGTGTGCGCAGCGGGAAACCACACCCTCGGCCTGCTGCCCCGCCCCATCCCGGGCGCGGCCATTCGGCCGCGCAAGGGACACCTGGCGATCACCGAACGCTATCCCGGCCTGCTACGGCATCAGGTCGTCGAGCTAGGCTACCTGCGTAGCGCCCACGGCCACGAAGACGTGTCCGTCGCGTTCAATGGTCAACCGCGCACCACCGACCAGGTGCTCATCGGTTCGTCCCGGCAGTACGACAGGACCTCGGACAACGTCGAGCCAGACGTGCTCGCGCGCATGCTGGCGCGCGCCTGTCGCTTCATCCCCGCCCTGGCCACGTGCTCCGTGGTGCGCTGCTGGACGGGATTCCGGCCAGCGACCCCGGACAACCTGCCTTTGGTCGGACCGGCCCCCGACGCTGAAGGCCTGTGGCTGGCCGCCGGACACGAAGGACTGGGCATCACCACATCCCTCGGCACCGCCCAGCTGATTACGGACGGCATCCTGGGACGGCCCTCGGCCATCGACGCCGCGCCGTACCTCCCCGACCGGTTCGCCGAGAACAGCCATGGGTGATGTCCTTCTGACCCTGGACGGCCGCCAGATCCACGCACAAACGGGAGCGACGGTGGCCGCGGCGATCATGAACAACGAAGTCATGACGTTTCGCCAGAGCATCACCGGCGACGGCCGCGGCCCCCTTTGCGGCATGGGAACCTGCTGGGAATGCCGCGTCACCGTCGATGGACGCGCCCACGTGCGCGCGTGCATGGAGCCGGTGCGAGACGGAATGGAAATCCAGACCGTCCCCGCCGCGTGGTATCACCCGCCCAAGGGATGGGACAGATGCGGGAGTAGGGAAGAGTTGAGTGCCGACGTGGTCGTTGTCGGGGCCGGCCCCGCTGGCCTCGCCGCCGCCCTCGCCGCCGCAATGAGCGGCAGCAAGACCCTGGTCATCGACGAGAACCCCACTTCTGGGGGGCAGATCTGGCGTGCCGACCGCGTCGCCGGCCCCACCCGCCGCGCGACCGCCCTCCGCCAGGCGGCGGAAGACGCGGGCGCGCGCTTCGTGCATGCCTCGGTCACCGAAGCGACCCTCGACGAGATTGTGGCCGTCCGGCCGGACACGCGCCCGCTGCAGATCCGCTCAACCACCATCGTCCTCGCCACGGGTGCGCGCGAGACGTGGAGCCCGTTCCCCGGATGGACCCTCCCGGGGGTCGTGGGAGCGGGTGGCTTGCAGGCTCTCGTCAAGGGCGGACTCCACATCCGCGGCCGTCGCGTTCTCGTGGCCGGACACGGGCCGCTCCTCCTGGCCGTCGCCGCCTACCTCCGTCGCCGCGGCGCCGACCTCGTCGGAATCGCCGCCGGCTGGAGCCGGGGCAGGGAACGGGCGCTCCTGCCCAGATTGCTCACCCGGCCATCCAAGCTCCGGCAGGCCGCATCCCTCCTCAGCTCCCTCCGCGGTGTCCGCCGCTGGTACGACGCCCGCCTGATCTCCGCCTCCGGGCCCGATCAAGTTCGAACCGCCACCATCCGCGCCGACGGAAGCGACCACACCCTCGACGTTGATTACGTGGCGTACGGATGCCACCTGGTTCCGCAGACCGAGCTCGCTCGCGGGCTCGGATGTCACATCGATCGCTCCGCCGTCCTCGTGAACGACCTGCTCCAGACCTCCGTCGACGGGGTCTTCTCCGCAGGAGAGGCGACCGGGATCGGAGGAGTAGACCTGGCGCTCGTGGAGGGGACCATCGCCGGATACGCCGCCGCTGGGCGGCACGATCAGGCTCGGCGCCACCTCCGACGCCAACGCCGCGAGCGGCGCTTTGCCGACGCGGTGACTCGCGCCTTCGTTGAGCCCATGGGCCCTGAATCGCTCCACGGCGACACGGTCATATGCCGCTGCGAAGACGTCTCCTGGCGCTCACTCTCCTGCTTTGAGGGCGCCAACGGCGCCCGGGACGGGAAGCTCGCAACCCGTTGTGGCATGGGACCATGCCAGGGACGGGTCTGCGGTCCCATCAATCAAGCTATGCTCGGGTGGGCGCACGACCGCGTCCGACCGCCGCTCCAGCCGACTTCTGTGGAGACCCTCGTGCAACGCGGCGCGAGAGAGAACGAACATGACTGACGTGAAGTGGGAAGGGGTGATGCCAGCCATCACCACGCCGTTCAACGAAGACGGGTCCGTCGACCACGTGTTCCTGGCCGAGCACGCGAATTGGATGCTCGATGCGGGCTGCACCGGCATGGTCCCTCTCGGGTCCCTGGGCGAAGGAGCGACCCTCGACTTCGACGAGAAGCTCCAGGTCCTCGAAACCCTGGTCGAGGCTGTCGGTAGTCGCGCTCCGGTGATCCCCGGGATCGCTGCCCTCGCCACCCATCAGGCGGTCGCGATCGCCCAGGCCGCCCACTCCAGGGGCTGTCGAGGGCTCATGGTGCTTCCTCCCTATGTGTACCAGGGGACCTGGGAGGAGACCCGCGCTCACTTCGACGCCGTCATCACCGCGACCGACCTCCCCTGCATGCTCTACAACAACCCCATCGCCTACGGCACCGACGTGCTCCCCGAGCAGATGGTCGAACTGTGCGCCGCCCACGACAACCTGCGCGCCATGAAGGACTCGGGTGGCGACGTACGCAAGGTCACGGCCAATCACGCGCTGCAAGGAGACCGACTGGCGCTCTTTTCCGGGCTCGACGACATGCCCTTCGAGGCTGTCCATGCGGGCGCCGTCGGCTGGATTGGCGGCCTGGTCAACGCCCTGCCGAAGGAATCCGTGGAGTTGCTCAGGCTCTGCCGCGCCGGAGAGCGCGAAGCCGCCCTCGCTCTCTACGCATGGTTCCTGCCCCTGCTGCGACTCGACACCGTCCCCGAATTCGTCCAGCTCATCAAGCTGGTGCAAAAAGAGGTGGGCATGGGCACCGAACGTGTCCGCGCGCCACGTCGGCCGATCAGCGGACCACGACGGGAATCGATCGTGGCCATGGTCCGAGAGCGACTCGCCACCAACCCCATGAAGGAAGCCTGACCGATGGAGCTCCACGGACTGAACATGTTGGGCGGCGGCCCGTCACCTCTCCCCACCGAGGGTGACGGATTCCGCGCCTTGAACCCCGCCACGGGCGAGACTCTGGAACCGGTGTTCCACGACGCCTCGCCGCGAGAGATAGACGAGGCGTTCACCCTCGCCGACGCGGCGACCGACCACCTGGGAACCGATCGCGAGCGACGCGCCGGACTGCTCGAACGTATCGCGGACGCCCTGGAGGGGCTCGGTGACGCACTGGTGGAGCGGGCCACGCAGGAGACGGGCCTCCCCGCCGGGCGCATCAACATGGAACGGGGACGTACGTGCGGGCAACTCCGCCTGTTCGCCAAGGTCCTCCGCGAAGGCAGCTACCTGGAAGCCCGCATCGATCATGCGCAGCCCGATCGCGAGCCCATCCCCAAGCCGGATATCCGGCAGATGCACGTCCCCCTGGGACCGGTCGCGGTGTTCGGTGCCAGTAACTTTCCGTTGGCCTTCTCCGTCGCCGGCGGCGACACCGCCTCGGCCCTCGCGGCGGGATGCCCCGTCGTCGTCAAGGCCCATCCAGCCCATCCGGGGACATGCGAGATGGTGGGCCGCGCCATCGCCGACGCCATCGCCGCATGTGACTTGCCCGCGGGCACGTTCTCCCTCATGCACGGCGCCGGCCACGGCGTCGGCACCGGGCTGGTCCGCCACCCCAAGACATGCGCCGTGGCATTCACCGGCTCCTTCGCCGGCGGCAACGCGCTGCTCCAGGAATCGCAGAAGCGCAGTCCCATCCCGTTCTACGCTGAGATGAGCAGCGTCAACCCGGTGGTCGTCCTCCCCGGCGCGGCCGCTGAGCGTGGCGACGCCATCGCCGCCGGACTGCAGCAGGCCGTGTGCCTCGGCGTGGGCCAGTTCTGCACCAACCCCGGGGTCGTCTTCGCCGTGGACGATGACGCGACCACCGCGTTCGTCGAGAAGCTCGGCGCCCTGCTCGGCGAGGCGCCCAACGCCACCATGCTCCATGCCGGCATCCACGCGTCCTACGTCACCGGACAGCAGCGGCTCCGCGCCATCGAAGGGGTCGGGCACGTGGGCCGCGACGCCGACGACGCCGGGCCGGGCAACGCCGACGCCACGCCCGCTCTATTCACCTGCGACGCCGACACGTTCAAGGAACACCCCGAACTCAGGGACGAGGTGTTCGGGCCCAGCACGCTCATCGTGCGGTGTGCGTCCGTTACCGAGATCGAGCAGGTCGTCGGGTCGTTCCTCGACGGGCAGTTGACGGCGACGGTCCACGGGACCAACGACGAGCTCGACGACGCGGCCGCACTTGTCGGTCTTTTGCGGGACGTCTCGGGGCGTGTCATCGTGAACGGCTTTCCCACCGGGGTCGAGGTGTGCCCTTCCATGCACCATGGCGGCCCGTTCCCGGCCACATCGGACAGCCGCACCACCTCCGTGGGCACGGCCGCCATCCGACGCTTCCTGCGCCCGATCTGTTACCAGGGCTTTCCCCAGACCCTCCTGCCCGACGAATTGAAAGACGGCAATCCCTGCGAAGTGCTGCGCTTGGTCGACGGGGAATGGAGCCGGGAGTGACATCATGGCCAAGACCGAGATCATCCTCTCCAACGTGAAGAAGCTGTACGACGGATCGTCCCATGACACGTCGTCCATCCACCAAGGCTGCGACTTACACCTCACCGACGGCAAGATCAAGAAGCTCCGCCCCCACGATCCGGAAGCCCGGGCGAGCGCCGAGATAGATGTCATCGACGCGTCGTCGTGGTACGTGACCCCTGGCCTCATCGACTGCCACGGCCACGTCACCGTCTTCGGCCTGTCGCAAGAAGATCTCGAGGCGTCAGAGAGCGCTTCCAGTTACGTCTACGTAGAGAAGATCCTGTGGCGCACCCTGGTGGACGGCGGCGTCACCACGCTACGCGACGTCGGGGGCGCCACCCACATGATGAAACGCCTCGTCGACGAGGGCGTCTTCATCGGCCCGCGCATGAAGATCGCCATCTGCATGCTGTCCACGACCGGTGGACACGCCGACTTCCTGGGTCCCGACCGGTGCCACGGCGAGTTGCAGAAGTTCTGGGGGCCGGCTCCCGGTCGCCCATCGAGCGTGGTCGACGGGCCGTGGGAATGCCGCAAGCGCGTACGCGAAATCGTCGCCTGCGGCGCCGACCTCATCAAGCTGTGCACCTCACCCGGCGTCGCCTCGCCATCCGATCACCTGGAGAACCAGGACTTCTCGGCGGAGGAGATCGAGGCGATCTGCACGGAAGCCGAAGCTCGCGGCGTCAAGGTGGCGGCCCACGCCCACTCCCAGTCCGGCATCACCCTGGCCATCGAACACGGCGTCCACGACATCCAGCACGTGTCGTGGATGGACGAACGCCTGGTGGAACGCGCACACGAAAAGGGCTGCACCGTGACGCCCACGTCGTGGACCATGGCGGTCCTGCAGACGACCCCTGACCTGTCCGACTTTGTCCGCGACAAGGCCAAGCGCGCCTACGATGTTCACGCCCAGGCCGTGCAACACGCGCGGGCGGGCGGGCTCAAGATCCTCATGGGCACGGACGGCGTCTGGCCCGGCATGCACGGCCGCAACTGGATGGAACTCGTCCACCTCATGCGCGAGGGACTGACGGCCCTGGAGGCCTGGTACGCAGCCACCGGGGCGCCGGCCACCGAGATCGGCCAGGACGACACCGGGGTGCTGAAAGAGGGCATGCGCGCCGACCTGCTCGTCTGCACCGATGACGTCATCGACGACCCGACCCGATTCGACCACGGCGCCCTGCTCGAGGTGGTGAAGGACGGCGTCGCCTATCGAGGCGGAATCGATGGTTTACCCCAGCGGAGCTTCCGCGACTCGGTGCACGACGCCATCGGCCCCGTGCTCGAGGATTGACTGGGGCCGGGGTTCTGCGCCGATTGCCTGGAGACCATGGAGGTGGTGGGCATCCGCCTGCGCGCCGACTTCCAACGGGCAGGGGGGAAGGAACTGATCCTCGTCCCGGCGCTGAACGACAGCCCGCTCTGGATCGAGACCCTCACGGAGCTGGTGCGAGGAGTGCCCGTGGGGGCGGCCAGGTCTACCTGACCGACAGGGTGACGAGGCGATTCGTGAGCGACAGCGTCACCGTACCTTCGGACTTCAACTCGAGTTCGACGCCGCGTACTTCGGGCGCCAGGGACCCGCTTGCCTTGTTGGCCACGACCCAGGCCTTGTAGCGTCCGACAGGCAGAGGCGGCAGGCGCAGCTTGCTCTGCCCGTCCGACTGCAACGAGAACGAGATCTCCTTGGGGCCGATGTCGTCCTTCAGCCACGCCATCAAGCGATTCAGACGCGGCGGCACCTGAGCGTCGGGCGACGTCAGAAGCATGAGAAAGGGCGGCGTGTCGGGCTCCACCTCGATGACCATGCGCGCCGCGGCGTCCGGCGGCCGGACGAGCAACTCGTGCACGCCGCCGCCCGTCCCGTCGATGACCTGGTGCCAGTGATACCACGGCCCCTGCAGCGCGATCGGCAGTCGGCACGAAACCAGCACCTCCCCGCTCTTCAACTGCTTCGATCGGAATCCGCCGTCGCCGTACACGGGCAACAGCACCGGCGGTTCCTCTACGCCATCGATGCGCTGGATACGCACCCGGTGATGGAGGCGCGCGTCGCTCCCGGCCGGCTCGACCCTGCCCCGGACCATGAACGGCCCGCCTTCGGTCCCCGTGCGCACACGGGGAGGGTCGATGTCCACGTCCGCGCGCTCGTTCGTCGAGGAATCACTGCAACCGACGAGAAGCGCCAAGATGAGGCAATGTCTGGAGAAGCGTGAACCCATAGGTGGATCATGGAGAAGAGTTGATCGGCCTTGAACCGACGACCTCTTCGTTGCGAAGCGCTCGGGGAAAAAGCCCGACAACGCTGCGAAGGCCTTCAACGTAAACACGTTACGGGTGCACATGCGCATTCGCAAGCAGGAGCGAAGCGTTGCCACAAGTCGCACAGGGGCGCGGTATGGAAACGGCAATCCGGTAGTTACCGGATGAGCGACAGGCGATTGCAAGAGCGCTCGCACGGCTGCCCTGCAGTTCGGAGCAAGGCGCCGCGTCTTACCCGGCAGGACACTACCGACCGCCGTCGCGGCCACGGCCACGGGTGCAGGCAACGTAGAGGAGGTGCCGCTCCGTGTCGTAGACCTCCTCGAGATCGGCTTCATCCGGGCATCGATGAGGAGGGGCCGCGTGTAGGACGCGTGGGTCCGGATCAGGTCCACGCTGCGGGCGTGGAGGTCCGATGCACGCGCGGGCCAATGCCGTTTCCCGCGCCCCGATCAGCACCATCGAGGGGCAGACCGCAACGCTCGCCCGGCCTGCCCTTTACGGCGTCATTGTGTCGGAATCGGAGCGAGCTTGTTGCTCATCACG
>JABSRK010000007.1 GCA_013213915.1 Planctomycetota bacterium | reverse complement strand
CACCGTCCCGTCCCGCCCGAGGCTCGAGATGAACCCACCGTGCTCGCGGTCGACAGCGTGACGCATCCAGAACGGAATGACGTCCTTGAGCAACCCGTCTCGATAGACAGGGATCAGGTCTTGGATCTTCTCGTCCTTCACGGCGCCTCGCGCCCCAAGCCTACCGGCAACCCGGCAGCGGCCTGCGGGATGAACGGGCCGCGGGAAGGGGAACCGGCGGCCCCCCCCTCGGCGACTACTGCTGGACCCACTGGTCCACGTTGAGGCACGCGCTGAGGGTCAGGCCCTGAGAGAGGACCACGGGTGATAGGACCAGCAAGGCCGCGAGCGGGAGGACGGTCTTCATGGGACTGTGACTCGAGGGAAGGGGGCGGCTCATCGGATTCTACCCCGCAAGGGGAGGCGAGAAAAAAGCATGTCCAGGCGAATCTTCTACGATCTCCTGCGCCATGGGTGAGCCCATCTGGAAGCCGACCGAGGATGCGATCGAGGCCTCCCAACTCGTCCGCTTTACGAGGTTCTTGGCCACAACGCACGACGCCTCCCTGGATTCGATGGCCGAGTTGTGGCGTTGGTCCGTGGACCGCCCCGAGTCTTTTTGGTCGGCCGTCTGGGAGTTCTGCGAGGTGCGCGCGGAGCAGCGTGGCCAGACCGTGGTGACCGACATCCACCGGATGCCTGGCGCGCGCTGGTTTCCCGACGCGCGGCTCAACTTCGCGGACAACCTGCTGCGACGGCGTGACGAGGCGACGGCGATTATCGCATGGGGCGAGAAGAAGGTGCGACGGGAGATGACGTGGGCTGAGCTCTTCTCCCAGGTCACGCGGTTCTCACACGCGCTGCGCGCCCGGGGTGTCGGCCCGGGTGACCGCGTCGCAGGGTTGCTCCCCAACATCCCGGAGACGGTCGTCGCCATGCTCGCGACGGCGAGCATCGGTGCCACGTGGGCGTCGTGCTCGCCCGACTTCGGAGTATCCGGTGTGCTCGACCGCTTCGGACAGATCGAGCCCAAGGTGCTCCTGGCTTGCGACGGCTACTACTACAACGGCAAGGTGCACATGTCCTTGGATCGCCTCGCGGCGATCCTCGAAAATCTTCCATCCGTCGAGTTGCTGGTGACCGTGCCGTACGTGGGCGAGACGAAGCTCGGACTCGAGCGTGAGGAGAGCCTGCAGGATCTCTTGGCTGGTCACCCCGACGACGAGCCGCCGTACGCGTTCCTGCCGTTCGACCATCCCCTGTACATCATGTTTTCGTCGGGAACGACGGGCGCGCCGAAGTGCATCGTGCACGGCGCGGGCGGAACGCTGCTTCAGCACCTGAAGGAACACCGTCTCCACTGCGACATCCGTCCCGACGATCGTGTGTTCTACTTCACGACCTGCGGCTGGATGATGTGGAACTGGCTGGTCTCAGCGCTTGCGTCGGACGCGACGATCCTGCTGTACGACGGATCGCCGTTCTGGCCGCGACCCACCGTGCTGTGGGACCTCGCCCAGGAAGAAGGGATGACGTTCTTCGGGACGGGCGCCAAGTACATCGATGCGATGAAGAAGGCGCGGCTGCGCCCGAAGGACACGCACCAACTCGATACCCTGCGCGTCGTAGCGTCCACGGGATCGCCCCTCGCGCCCGAGAGCTTCGATTACGTATACGACGCCATCAAGGGAGACGTTCAACTCGCATCCATATCGGGTGGCACGGACATCATCTCTTGCTTCGTGCTCGGTGACCCTACGGGCCCCGTATACCGGGGAGAGATCCAGTGTCGTGGGCTGGGGATGGCCGTGGACGTGTATGGCGAAGATGGTCAGGCGCTCGTCGGAGAGCCGGGTGAGCTGGTGTGTACGCGTCCGTTCCCATCCATGCCGACCGGTTTCTGGAACGACGAAGACGGTGCGCGCTACCACCGGGCGTACTTCGACAGATTCGATAATGTGTGGTGCCACGGAGACTGGGTCGAACTGACCGCGCGCGGGGGCATGGTCATCCACGGGCGCTCCGATGCGGTCCTGAATCCGGGCGGCGTCCGCATCGGAACCGCGGAGATCTACCGACAGGTCGAGCAGCTCGACGAGGTGATCGAGTCGATCGTCGTCGGCCAGCCGTGGGACAACGACGTGCGGATCGTCCTGTTCGTCAGGCTCCGCGAAGAGCTCACGCTCGACGACGACCTCGCGAGCAGGATCCGTGTCCAGATCCGCTCGAACACAACACCCCGGCACGTCCCTGAGAAGATCGTCCAGGTGAGGGACATCCCGCGCACCAAGTCCGGCAAGATCACCGAACTCGCTGTCCGAGATGTGATTTGTGGACGAATCGTGAGCAACCGGGAGGCCCTGGAGAATCCCGCGGCGCTCGACCTCTACCGAGACCTTCCGGAGCTCCTGGACTGAGCGATGCCGGGGCGAACTGAGGCCTGAACGACCGCCATCCTGAACAGGTCTCCGGACAAACGAAGCCAGGGGGAGCGGTCGTTCATTACGAGCGTTAGCATGACCCGCTCCCGTCTCGATTCCGACCACTGGACATGCCCGTCTCCACTTCTTTCTGGGAACGCCGGCCCTGGCTCGGCGCCATCTTGTTCGCGGTCATCGTGTCGGCCGTCGGGATCTTCCTCGCCATCCAGGTTGGTGAGCGTCCACATCTGCGGACCAGTTGGTCGCTGGTAACTGAAATTCGCCAAGGCAGCTATGACCCGGAGGCGCCCTGGGTAGGCGATCCGGTTCGCATCATCGTGCGCGTCCGTACCCACGACGCGCGCAACGAGCCGGTCGTCGGTGTGCAGGTCGCGCTCCTCTCCGAGGGCTCCAGGGTGATTTCGCGGGGGTTTACCGCAGCCCCTGAGGGGCACATCCACCTGCCCGTGCCAGAACGCTTCGCCAAGGCCTTGTTCAACGGCGCTGTGCGCGCCGTTGCGGTCGTACCCGGCGGGGAGACCGCTTGGGGCGACATCCCCATGCCTGAGAAAGGGCTGACATCGCTCCAGATTGCCCTGCCCGCAACCCGGGCGATCCAGGTGGCCGTCGTGGACGCGGAGGGCGAACTGGTCAGCAAGGTTGGGCGCGTCACGCCACGCGGAGCAGACAGCATCGCGCCGGTGTTCTCCGCGCCATGGGAACTCGAGCGCGGCATGACAACGATCGCCGGAGTGCCCATCAATGCCTCGCTGGTCCTGGAGACGCGGGTTGAGGGTCACGAACCGATGCGCAGCGATGTCGCCGCTGGGCAAGAGTCCATCGACATCCCGTTGGGGACACCGTTCGCGCGGCTCTCGGTGACGATCAGCAACACCCAGAACCAACCTCTGCGCAACCAGACCATCCGTCTTCAAGCTGAGGACGGGACCGGGGCGCGGCCAACGCAGTTGGTTCGGACGGACCGCGACGGTCTTCTTCGAGCCGACCTCCGGCCCGGCGACCTCATACGGGTCATCCTGACCACACAAGATCGGACGAGAGGCGCCTTCCTCGAGACGTCTCGGCTGGAGCCGAGCGCAGCCTGGAATCCGGGTGCCGTACGCATCGACGCCTTCCCCGTGCTCCTGCGCGGGCGCATCCTCAATCCTCAGGGAGCACCCTGCGCAGGCGCCATGGTCACGGTGCGACCATGGGGACGCGCGGGACGCGTCGAAACGACGCGCGCAAATCAGGACACGGGTTCGTTCGTGCTGCGCGGCGCTCCGTTCTCGGGGCCGCTGCTCGTCACAGCATTTCACGAAGGACTGGCCGGGCGGCTGCAGACACAGGTCGCACACGGGACCGATTCAATGCTGACGCTTCAGCTCGCGCCGCCGGGACGCATCTCCGGCACGGTCGATGCAGCTTCTGCGTTGGTCGAACGGGGAGTGACCGTGAACGCCGTCCTGCCCGGTGTTCGAGACAGCAGAGCTGCCATCCACGCGTCCCACGTCGAGCGCGACGGTAGCTTTGAGCTGCTAGGAGTCGCCGCCGGGATCTACGACATCCTGGTGGTGGCGCCCGGCGCGAAGCCACGGGTGATCGACGAGGTCGTGGTCTCCGCCGGAGCCGACGCGCCCGACGCACGGCTCGCGAGCATCCGGCTCAGGTGACTCCCGGCGGTGACAACGGATCTGTCTTCTTTTGCAGCGCCCCACGGTGCTTACCTGGGGGCTCGCCTGGATCAGCCGTGAGAAAACCGCTTTTGCACGCAACCATGCGCCACCCGTGTCGGACGGGACGGTGCGAACTCCGACGTATTCCGCTTTCTGAGAGGTGGCTGGGAGAACAACACCTGCCGGTGGTCGACGTGCGCGCGTCATGCGCGGATCATAGGCGGCGTCGTGAGCCGTATACCCCGGAGTTGCCCTAGCGCGCCATGGACACCTTGACCCCCGACGCACTCCAGGAGTTGCTGAGAGCCGCCGACCCGGCTGTGCTTCTGGTGCGTTCTCGCATTCTCCGGCGGATCATCAAGCGCGCCCGGCGCGTCCGCGGGGCGCTTGGTCAGGTGCCGCACAGGAAGGGATTCGTCGTAAGGCGCTTCCGCTTGCTCGAGTGCGCAGCGCCGTGGGAGCTCGGCATCCCGAAGGGCACGGCATTGCCCGACCGGGTGATCCTGTTGGAGCGTCCTTCCGGAGAACGGCTTGCGAGCTTGGATCGCGGTGAGGCGCTCGTACGTTGGTGGCGGCTCCTGTTCCACGCACGCTTGCACGTCGCGCTCGAATCTGTGGAGGCGCGCGATCGGCTGAGCCAATCCGTGGTCCGTGAACGCATCGACCATATCGGCCAGACAGCGTTCGACGAGATCCGATCCGTGCTCGAAGGCGAGGACCTGCTGTTCGAGCGGCGCAACGAGCGCGACGAATACGTTGAGTTCTTGGCGACCTTCCTCGAGTTGCGTGCGTTCGCTCCGCACTTGTTGCAGCGCTACTTCCCGACCCTTGCGGCCGACGCCGAGGGGGTAGGTGCAATGGTCGCGGCGGATGTGGACGTGGCGGCGTTGTTTGAGGCGACGCGTCCGGCAGGTGCTCCAGACCCCCTCGACACACGTGTGGAGGAGGATGTGCGTCCGGACCGAGCCCGGCGTGGCCGGCGGGCGAAGACGCAGCGAGGTCTCGGACAGGCCTGGCAGAAGAGGCTCGTCGCCCGTGCCGAGCGGCGCGAGGCGCGGGGGAATGTCGTGCGGGGCGCAATCCTGCTCCAGGCCGCGGCGGTGTCGGCGGATCGCATCGATCCGGACGCGGCAGATTCCGTCGGACGGCTGGTGCGTCGCATGAAGGCCGCGCTCGCGTTCGACACCGAGGTCGAGCATCGATGGCTGTTGTTGCTGCAAGGCCTGTTGCCTCGTGCGGCGTCCGGCTTTCGCGCTCCTGAGGCTAAGCTCCTCTACGACCTCCAACGTGTGTGCGTCGACCACGAACGCGGGCTGCACACCATCGACCTCATCGAGTGGGCGCGAACGTTGGGCCGACGACCGTTGAAGCGCGTCCTGCCGCATCAGCGCGAGGTCTTGATGTGCCGGCATCTGCGGGCCGCGCGCAAGCGCCTGATTGCCGTCAGGCTTCCGGAACAAGACCGCGCCGATCTCGACAAGCTCGTCACGGATGCCGAGCAGATGTCCGAGCACCGACTGCGTCGTCGGTGCCGTCCCGGGATCGAGCAGCTGCTCGACGAGGCCGGCTTTCGCCCAACGACGGTCGTCGAGCGGGTCGCGCGAGGCAAGCTCGTGGACGAGCTCCTTGACCGCGTCGCGACCCGCGGTTTCCTGTCGCTCGGTGATGTGCGCGATGCCCTGTCGCGTAACCAGCTGAAGCTCGGGGACTGCCATGGCGTGTCGGATTTCTGGTCCGCGAGTCGGCTGCTGAAGGTCGATCGCGGCTTGGCGCGAACCCTGGACGGTGTGTATCGGCGTGGCGAGGTCTACCTGCGCTGGCTCCAGCGCATCTCGTCCCTGGTGTTCGGCACGCGCCCCGGGCGTTGGCTCGCGCGGTACCTCGCGGTCCCGTTCGGCGGCGCCTTCATCGTCCTCAAGGGTCTGCAGGAGATGTTGCACCCGGTAGGTGCGCTGTTCGAAACCGAGGTCCATCTCGTAGATCGCTGGCACCTGTCCGTCCTGGCGCTCGGGATCTACCTTCTCGGGCTGATCTACGTGCAACGTGTGCGCGGACTCACCGTTGACGCGTTGTTTGGCGTGGGGCGCGGCGTACGCGCCGTGTTCTGGATCTGGCCGCAGCACCTGGTCACGCTCCCGGCCGTGCGGGCGTTTCTTCGTTCAACGGCCTGGCAGTGGACCCTGCGGCTGGTCATCAAGCCGATCACGCTCGCCGCCGTCGTGTCGGTCCCGCTTATCTGGATTGTCGATGCGGCGTCGTGGTGGAGGTGGGCGCTTGGGCTGCTCGTGGCGTCCGAGCTCACCCTCAACTCTCCCGTAGGGACAGCGGTCGAGGAGATCTCCACCGATTGGGCGTGGCGAACGTGGCATCGCTTCCGGGGCACGTTCATCGTCGGGCTGGTGAGGTTTGTGCTCTGGGTGTTCCGCACGCTGCTGGACGCGCTCGAGCGCACGCTTTATGCGGTCGACGAGTGGCTGCGGTTTCGTGCGGGGGAGGGCCGCGTCGCCCTCGCCGTGAAGGCGGTTCTCGGCGTCGTGTGGTGGATCGTGACGTGGCTCGTCCGCGTTTACGTCAACTTGCTGATCGAGCCGCAGGTGAATCCGGTCAAGCACTTCCCGGTGGTCACCGTGTCCCACAAGCTGATGCTGTCGTTCATTCCGGTCCTGATCGGCGCGATGAACGGCGTGCTCGAGCCCGCCTTCGGCCGGGTGGTCGCCAACTCGATCTCTTGGACGACGGTGTGGCTGTTGCCCGGCTTCTTCGGTTTCCTCGTGTGGGAATTCAAGGAGAACTGGCGCCTGTACGAAGCCAATCGTCCGAAGGTGCTGAAACCCGTCATCGTCGGCGGGCACGGTGAGACCATCTTGCGTCTCATGAGGCCCGGTTTTCATTCCGGGACACTGCCCAAGGCGTACGCTCGTCTCCGCAAGGCGGAACGCAGAAGCCAGTGGACCGGCGAACTTATTCCCGCGCGCAAGCAGCGCGAGGTCCTCCACCACGTCGAGCACGACGTCGTGCACTGGATCGACCGCGAGCTGATCGCGTTACTGACCGAGGCCGCTGCGTGGGGCGCCGCGCCGATCGAGATCGGGCGCGTCGAGGTCGGCTCGAACCGCATCCGCGTCGCGTTGACTTCGCCCGCCGACGGCGACGACCCTCTCATCCTCTCGTTCGAGGAGCAGTCAGGTTGGCTCGTCGCCCAGATCGCCGTACCCGGCTGGCTCGATGTGCTCGACGCCCGTCGCCGGGCCGTGCTGCGCGATGCCCTGTGCGGTCTCTATCAGACCGCCGGCGTTGCGCTCGTCCGCGAGGACGTGGAGAGTCAGCTTGGCTCGCCGACCCCCCCGTACGACATCGCCGACCAAGGACTCGTGGTCTGGCCAGGCCCAGGTTACGAGGTCGAGGAGGTCAGGGATCTGGAACCCCTGCTGCTCAGGAGGGTACGCGTCCCGTGGACCAGGTGGGTGGAGACGTGGGAGACGGACCGGGACGACAGACAGCCGCACCTCCTAGAGGACGTACGGCTGCTGCCGCAGTGACGCGTGGCCTTCTCTGGCCGGTGGGTGGCGGGGATCTACTGCAGACCCAGGGTCAGCAGCAATCCGTTGGTGACCTCGAAACCGAATTGCGAGCAGGTTCCGGTTTGCGGTGCCACGCAGATGGTGCTGACCGGGTCAACCACATACATCTGCACGACCGCCTGTTCTCCTGCCAGGTTGGCCGGCAGACCGAGGTGCACCGGGAAGCTGAGAGCCCCGACCGCGTCGGTATGGACCGGTCCGTAGGCATCAAAGACCCCGAGATCGACCTGTATGTAGAGTCCGCTGCCCAGGTCGGTGGGCCCGGCCATGGGCCGTGCGCTGACGCAGAAATACGATTCGGCGTTAGGGATGCAGTTGAACGCGGCCACGACCATGGACGAACCGATGACCGGTCGTGTCGAGAAGAGCTCGGGCGTGGTTGTGGCGCCCCAGCCGTTACCGAGGGTCTGGGTCATCGCCACCTGGCCGAAACTCGCCGTCGTACAAACGAGGGCGAGGAGGGCCGGAAGGGTGCGAGGGAGTAATTTGCGGGTGCTCATATGATGTCAGCCTCTCTGTGTGGCAGCGAGGCGATGGGGGACCTCGGACCGAAATGACTACTTACGGGTTATCTGATGAGTAAGGGCGCCGTGGTCCGTGGCTTCTCCCGCGTTTGCGGGCGAACCAGCGCTGTCTCAATGTGGAGATCGGCCGCGACCCACGTCGCGCTTTAAGGGAAAATCCTCCGCCGTTTCGGTATTCCAGTGGCCAAGATCAATCCCAGAGTTCTATCCGGGTTGCCCTTCACGGCGCCGGTCCTGCTCGCGCCCATGGAGGGCGTGACGGACCCTGCGTTCAGGGACGTGGTGATGACCCGCCACCGGCCTGAGCGACTGGGGGGCGTCTTTACGGAATTCGTGCGCGTGACGTCGCAGGCCGTGCCCGCTGCGGTGATTCAACGCCACCTCGGAGCGCGGCGCTCGGCCATGCCCGTCGGCGTGCAGCTGATGGGTGCCGACGTGGAGCTCGTCGCGACATCGGCCGCGACCGCGGCCGCCGCGGGCGCCGCAGTCATCGACCTCAACTTCGGTTGTCCGGCCAAGGGGGCGCTGCGTGGCTGCGCGGGATCTGCCGTACTGGATGATCCGCCGAGGGTCTCCCAGTTGGTCGGCGCGTGTGTCGAGGCCGTGGATGGGCGCGTCCCGGTGACCGCCAAGGTCCGTGCGGGTGTGGACGATGCCGACGGGGTCGAGGAGATCGCCCGCGCCGTCGAGGCCGGTGGTGCGGCGATGCTGACCGTTCACTGCCGCACGCGTGCGGAGCTCTACCGAGATCCGGTTGACTGGACGCGCATCCGCCGCGCCGTGGGCGCGGTGTCCATACCCGTCTGCGGCAACGGCGGGGTTCGCGTCACGGGCGACATCGACAGGATGCAGACCGAGACCGGGTGTACGTTCGTCATGGTCGGTCGCGCCGCGCTCGGGGATCCGTGGATTTTCTCGGGGGAGGCGGTGACCTCCCAGGACGCTGCGCGGTTTCTCCTGGAGTACGCCGCCAACCTGCGCGGGGTGAGGAGCGGCACGATCGAGGGCATCGCGGCCCGACTCAAGCAGCTGCTGAGCTACTGGACAGCGGGAGGCCTGGTCACCGACGCGGATCGGAGCTCGTGGTTGCGCGAGCGGGACCCGGCGGCGCTGGTGGCCCGACTTCAGGTTGCTGCGGACGACGAGATCGAGATCTCATGACCGACTTGCCGGACAGCTACCGTTCGCTCGAGCGCGGGTCGGAGGTCGAGATCAAGGTCAAGGCGTCGCGGTTCATCGGCCAGGCCTTCGGCGTGACGACGGAGGATGAGGCCCGTGCGCATCTCGGGGAAGTGCGCAAGCGTTACCACGACGCGCGCCACCATTGTTCGGCGTGGACGATCGGTCCACCGGGCTCGACCGCCGAGCGGTGCGACGACGACGGCGAGCCGTCTGGCACCGCCGGGCAACCCATCCTGGAGGCCGTTCGCCGTGACGGAGTTCATCAGGCCTGCGTGGTCGTTACGAGGTGGTTCGGCGGTACGAAGCTCGGCAAGGGAGGCCTCATCCGCGCGTACGACGAGGCGGCGCGGCTCGCGCTCGACGCGGCGCCCCATGTCACCGTCTGGTGCGATGTGAGGCGCACGGCTCGTTGCGACTACGTGGACGTCGGCGCCGTCGAGGCCATCCTCGCCCGCTTCACCGACGTCGTCGTTGCGGTTGAGCGGGCGTTTGAGTCCGATCCCACATTCGTCATCACCATGCGCCGCAGCAGCGAGGGCGCCGTATGTTCGGCGCTGATCGAGGGCACTTCGGGTCGCGTACAGATGGAATAGGGGGGGTCGCCCCTACTTCTTCTTTCGCTTGCTCAACTCCGCTTGGATGGCTTCCCCGAGTTCATCCGGCTTGAACCCCCGTGGTCCGGCGCCGCCGGCGTAGGCGATGCGGCCGTTCTTGCTGACCAGGTAGAGGCGATCCGGCCACGCGGCGTATCTGGTGCCGACGCCGTCGTTGACTTCGTCGATGAGGGTCGGGATGTGGTCGAGCTCGAGGGCGGCCGTGCATTGCTGGGCCAGCTTGGAGCGTTCTTTCCAGGTGAGGGGCTCCTGGACGATCGGCTGATTCCGTGCGGAGCTCGGGCGGGCGCTGTCGAGCGCGTGCGCCTCCTTGATGTAGACGACGAAGAACTGCACGTCGTCCTTGTGCTGCTCGAACAACTTCGCCAGCCGACCGGCTGACTTGCGGAAGGGAGGTCACGTGTAGCTCCCGAAGATGAGCGCCACCGGTTTCTTGCCCTTGTAGGATGAGAGGCGCTCCTTCTTCTTGCCATCGACCGTCTTGAGAGTGAAGGCGGGCGCCATCGCTCCGGCCTTGGGGGCTCTTGCGCGGATGAGGCCCTCGCGTCGACGCTGGCTACGTCCTCGATTGCGACGGCGATCGTTGCCGACGAAATCCTGGGCCGTGACCGATCCGTCGCCGTTCCGGTCGAGCCGTTGGAAGCGCTCCTTCCCGCGCGAATATTCACGCGCCGAGACCTTGCCGTCCTTGTTCTTGTCGTGCTCGGCGCTGATCAGCGCCCAGGCACTGTCGTATTCTTGGGTTGGCGGCTCCTGCTTGGGGTTCTGTGCCGTGAGGGGCAGGCTCAGGACCATCACCGCGAGCGTTATCTTCGATCCGTGCATCACGATCCTCCACATGGATATCGTCTTGACGTTCGGCGTTAGCGGTTCTTTCGTGGGAGCGCTGCGGTCTTCGGACAACCACCCGAGGAGCTTGCCGGAGGAGAACCCGATCGTACGGGTACGGGCGTAGGACCGCGATCGGAGACGCGCCGGCAAGACCGGGGCTAAAGTGGGGGCTCATGCCGCCGCTGATCGGGATCATCGAGGGTTTTGACTGGCCGTCCACCCAGGCGCTGGACGGGCACTGGGGTGAGCTGCGTTCGGAGGAACGGATCTACCTCCTCGCGGCCATGCACACCTGGGGGTACGACACCTTCGTGTACGACCCGCGGGCGTTGCGCGAGCGCAACGCCGACCCGGTGGCCATGCTGCGGGACCCCGCTCATTGGCCCGCCACGTTCGACGTCGCGCGCGATCACGGTGTGAGCTTCGTGTGGGGGCTCGCGCCCGACGCCGTCGATTCGGCGAGCCTGATGGACGGCGTCGAGCGTCTCATAGACCTCGGCGCTGAAGGGGTAGCGCTGCTGTTCGACGACGAGGCGGCCGCCGACCCCGAAAAGCAAGTGCGTGCGCAAGGGCATCTGGCCCGTAACGTGGAGGCGCGCTTCCCGGGTGTGGTGAAGGCTTTTCGTTCGGGGTGCTGGCGTCCCGGCGACGACGGGGCCGGCACCATCCCCGAGCTACTCGACGATGAACTGCCCCAGAGCGTCGCGCTGATCTGGTCGGGCGGTAGCGACAATTCGGTCGTACGGCGGATCGGCCTCCCGGAGCTCGACCGCCGCAGCGTCTGGGTCTGGGATCGCGGGCTCGGGGCCGAGGCGTCCCGCGGCGACGGCTTGCGCATCGAACCCCTCGACGGACGCCGCACCGAAGACCTGGCCGATCTGGGGGCATGGCTGCTCGAGATACCGTACCCACTCGATCTGGCGCTCCCGTCGATCGCCGCGTCGGGCGTCGCTGCGACGGGTGATCCGGGCGACGTGAACGAGGTCATGGTGAAGGCGTGGGGCCGCTGGTTTCACGATGTGGAGGACGAGGCGCTGGGGTTGCTGCTGGACGTCCTGAGGGGGCGATGCGGGCCGGAGACGTTGACGGAGCACGCCCGCATCGCGCTCCGTTCGAAGCCGAGCCTGCGCCCATTGGTCGATGGTCTGGTCGAGCCGCCGCCGTCTTTGGCGTGATCCGGTCTTCTGTAGCGGATCCCTCGTGAAGGGGGCAGGCAGTGGATAGAATCCCGCCTCCATCGACATCGAAGAACGGTCTGACTCCCATAGAACCATGAGCAAGATCAAAGTTGCGAACCCCATCGTCGAGCTCGATGGCGACGAGATGACCCGGATCATCTGGGCGTTCATAAAGGACCGCCTGATCCTCCCGTATGTGGACGTCGAGCTCCTGTACTACGACCTCGGCATCGAGAAGCGGGACGAGACCGACGACCAGATCACCATCGACTCGGCCAACGCGATCAAGGAGCACGGAGTCGGGGTCAAGTGCGCGACCATTACTCCGGACGAGGAGCGCGTCGAGGAGTTCGGTCTCAAGGAGATGTGGCGATCTCCCAACGGTACGATCCGCAACATCCTGGGTGGAACGGTCTTTCGCGAACCCATCATCTGCAAGAACGTCCCGCGGCTGGTGCCGGGATGGACGAACACGATGGTCATCGGTCGTCACGCTCATGGCGATCAGTATCGGGCGACGGACTTTCTCGTGCCCGGTCCCGGGAAGCTGACGATGACGTTTGAGCCGGCGGACGGGACTGACCCGCAGACCTACGAGGTCATGGACTTCAGTGAGCCCGGCATCGCCATGGGCATGTACAACCTGGACGAGTCCATCCGCGGCTTCGCGCGTGCGTGCCTGAATTACGGGATCCAGCGGCAGTGGCCCGTCTACCTGTCCACGAAGAACACGATCCTCAAGCGGTACGACGGTCGCTTCAAGGACATCTTCCAGGATGTCTTCGACGCCGAGTTCCGGCCCGCGTTCGAGGATGTGGGAATCACGTACGAGCACCGGCTCATCGACGACATGGTCGCGCAGGTCATGAAGTGGAGCGGCGGGTTCATCTGGGCGTGCAAGAATTACGACGGCGACGTGCAGTCGGACACCGTTGCGCAGGGCTTCGGCTCCCTGGGCCTGATGACGTCCGTGCTCATGACGCCGGACGGCAACTGTGTCGAAGCCGAGGCCGCGCACGGCACCGTCACGCGGCACTATCGCGAGCATCAGAAGGGCAACCAGACCTCGACCAACCCCATCGCCTCGATCTTCGCGTGGACGCGCGGCCTCGCCTACCGAGGGCGTCAGGACGGCAACCTCGAGCTACAGGAGTTCGCGGCCGATCTGGAAGCCGTTTGCGTTGAGACCGTCGAGTCGGGTCACATGACCAAGGACCTGGCGCTGCTGGTGGGGGGGGATACCCAGTTCCTCAACACCCAGGATTTCCTGGCGAAGCTGGACGAAAATCTGCAGGCGAAGCGTGGCTGACCCGCGCTAGTCGAGGTCGTCGAGGAAGCCTTGCAGGCTGGCGATGCGACCGGTCCGATCTTGCAGGGCGTCGTGGACCCGAGGTGGGGCGGCGCGGTCGCCGCACGCTTCTGGTGACAGGGGACAGCGCTCGCAGGAGAGGTGGACCTCGACGCGAGGAAACGTGCGGTCGTCACACCACGCGATCTTCTCTCTCGCGGTGTCGTCGAGCAGGAAGCCGATGGAGACGCACGCGTTGACCGAACTCAACACGAGGGGCCGCGCGATGGAGACGACGAGGAACTCGTGGCCGTCGTCCAAGAAGACCGAGCGCTGAGCCTTGACGACAGGGCTGGTGGTGGCGGGTGCGGGTCCCATGTCTCGGAGGAGCTGCATGGCAGGCCAGCGCCGGCAGTGATGTTCGTCGAGCCCGACTCCGTGGGGCACGGGGACGCGAGAGAGGTTGAGGACGCGCGTCGGCCGGAATTCTTCGCTCCCAGGGCGGTGATTGAACCGGAAGAAGAACATGTCCTCCAGGCCCAGTCGTTTGGGGGCGACCTGGGCGAAGCGGTACAGGAACATCTCGGGTGTGGCACGGTGTTTATCGATCAGGTCGAGCAACCCTTGCCCATCCCAGCCGGGTGCGCCGAGCCAACCTTTCAGGTCGCGGGTGACGGCCTCTTCTGGCATCAGCAGCGCGCCCGCGAAGTACGACGCCTTGAAGTTGTCCAGGACCTGTTCGAACGACTCCACTTCGAGCCATGAGGACGCGGAGGCGCGAGCCTCCAAGCCCAGGTGGAGGAAGCCGAGTTCGTAGGCGTATACGAAGGCGCGCTGGGAGGGCAGCAGGCCGCCGTTGACGAACAGGCGCGGACGCGTGCCTTCCTTGTAGACCCACCGAAAGCTGCGCAGCTGGTCACTGGCGGGCAGGAGGTCCTCGTCGATGTCGTAGCCATACTCGCGCTCGAGGATCTTCCGTAGTTCATCGGCTTCGATGGTGGCTTCCGGTCCCCAGCCCCGTTCTGTCCGGTAGGTTCGGGCCTCCTCCTCCAGGTCTTCAAAGTGGTTGCGGTGGCGTTCCTGGTGGGAGCGCAGGGCGGCCAGGAGGAAATCCTCTACCTGGATGTCGTACGCCCGTCCGACGTCGAGGAACGTCCGGAGCAGCGCCGCCGCGCGGGCCGGGTTGTTCGCCAGGCCGGCCAGGCTCGACGGCTCAACGCCGAAGAGGTGGAACGGGAACGTGCGGATGAGGCGTGAGCCCAGAGCCTCCGAGACCGGGTCCAGGTCGCGGTCCGGGCGGAGCGACACCAGATCCTCGGGTTTGATCTCCAGGGCGCGAGCCAGGTCCATGATCTTGTCCAGGCGCGGGTGCTTCTTCCCCTTTTCGATCTCGCTCAGGTAGGAGACCGAAAGCCCCGCGGAGCGTGCCGTCTCGGTCAGCGAGAGCCCCATGTCGGTCCGGCGCTGGCGGACTCGCAGACCCAGGATGAGCTGCATGTTCTGTTCGGCGGATACGGGCATGGGGTGCTCCCGGATCGGTCTTTCGGCGTCCCTTCGCTCGGAGCGAAAGGAACCCGCCAAGCGAACTTACGCGTCTGGCGAAGTTTCGCTTGACCAGCCGGGCTGACGTGTTCTATTCTCACGTTACTAAAACACACGGATCGCTGCCCGCGCTTTCCGGTTCCCTGCTCTGGATTACGCCTGCCATGACCCCGCCGCCCCCCTCCGCCGCGTCTGCACTCCCGCGCCTCCATGGACTCACCGTGGGCGATCCCTCCGATGCCCTCCGCGTGGCCCGCCTTCTACCCGCCGAGGCTCGAGACCTGCTCCTGACGGCTCATCGCGCCCTGGCGAGCGACCGCCGGGTTCTGCTCGAGGACCGCAAGCGCCGTCAGGACGCGTGGGATGCGGGCGAGCTCCCCGGTCGTCCAGTGGACGCTCCGGTGGAAGCGCGTGGCGACTGGCGCGTGGCGGAGTTGCCTCAGGATCTGATGCGTCGCCGCGTCGAGATCACCGGGCCCATCAGCGACCCGAAGATGGTCATCAACATGTTGAGCCGCGGCGCCGACGGCCACATGTCCGATGCGGCCATGCTCGATTTCGAGGACTCGATGAAGCCGACGTGGGAGAACGTGCTGCTCGGTTTCGAGAACCTCACCCTCGCCGCCCGTGGCGACCTCACGGTGGAACGTCCCGGCAAGACGTACCGGATCAACCGCGACGATATGCCGTTGCTCATGGTCCTGGTCTGTGGTCTCCACATAGACGAGGCGAACATAATCGTCGATGGAGAGCCCATCGCCGCCGGGATCTTCGACCTCGTACTCACCGCGTACCACACCGCGCGGGAGCTCATCGCCCAGGGCAAGACGCCCAAGATCTACGTTCCCAAGTGCGAGCACTTCAAGGAGGCGCGGTGGTGGAACCGCCTGTTCAATCTGGTCGAGGAAGGACTCGAATTGAAGACCGGTGCCATCAGGGCGACGTTCTTGATTGAGACGCTGCCTGCCGCCATGCAGGTCGAAGAGATCCTCTACGAGCTGCGCACGCGCGCGGCCGCCCTCAACGTCGGACGTTGGGACAAGATCTTCAGCGACATCAAGGTCCTGCGGGAGCATCCTGACCGCGTGCTCGCCGATCGCGGCAGCATCGGCATGGACCGCCCCTGGATGAGCGCCTACGCCCGCCGGCTGATCCACGTCTGTCACCGTCATGGGGCATTCGCCATGGGTGGCATGGCCGCCTTCACGCCGGGAAACGACGCCGCGACACGCGAGGAACAGACGCAAAAGGTCGTCTTGGACAAGCACCTCGAGGCCACCATGGGCCACGACGGCTGCTGGGTTTCGCACCCGTACTTCATCGGACCCGCGCTGTCGGCGTTCGAAAACGACCACCAGCTCGACGTGCTTCCGGTTTCGCCAACGGAAGCCGAACTGTTGCCCGAGGCGACCGGGCCCCGCAGCATCGGAGGCCTCCGCAAGAACGCCGCCGTCGCCATCGCTTACCTGAAGGGGTGGAGCGAGGGCAAGGGGTGCGTCGCGTGGGACGGCCTCATGGAAGACCTGGCGACGCTCGAGATCTCACGCGCGCAGACGTGGCAGTGGTTGCGTCATCGCGTGCGCCTCGACGACGGGGCCGTGGTTACCCCCAGCCTCGTTCGGCACGTACTGGATCAGGAGCTTCTCGCCATCGCGAGGAAGGTCCGGGATCAAATGCCCGAGCAACCTGAGCAACCCGTCCGCGACCAGATTCGCCTCTTCGCCCTCGCGCGTCGGCGCGCGGAGGCCCTCTTCTTGGAGCCGGAACTCCGGCCCTTCCTCACCACCGACGGCTGAGTCGGCACCGCACCTCACGGAGACGTTTCGTGCACACCTTGTCACCACACCAAGACGACCCTCGTGCGCGCCTCGAGCGCGATTGGCAACAGCTCTCGCGCTGGAACGGTGTCACTCGTCGCTACACCGCCGAAGAGGTCGTGCGCCTTCGCAATTCGTTTCCCATTCGCTACACGCTGGCGGAGCGCGGCGCGGAGCGTCTGTGGCGCCTGTTGAACGAGGAGGACTTCGTGCCGGCGCTCGGCGCGCTCACGGGTAACCAGGCGCTGCAGCAGGCGAAGGCCGGGCTGCAGGCGATCTACCTCTCCGGGTGGCAGGTGGCGGCTGACGCGAACCTGGCGGGCCAGATGTACCCCGATCAGAGCCTCTATCCGTCGAACAGCGTCCCCGAGGTGGTCAAGCGGATCAACGCGACGCTGCTTCGCGCCGACCAGATCCACCACGCCGAGGGTGATGATTCCATCGACTGGATGGTGCCTATCGTCGCCGACGCGGAGGCCGGGTTCGGCGGCGCGCTCCACGCGTTCGAGCTCACCAAGTCCCTCATCGAGGCGGGCGTCTCAGGCGTCCACTTCGAGGACCAGCTGGCGTCCGAGAAGAAGTGCGGTCACATGGGCGGCAAGGTCCTGGTGCCGACGACGCAGGCTCAGCAGATGCTGACCGCTGCCCGGCTCGCGACCGACGTGCTGGACGTGCCCACCGTGCTCGTCGCGCGGACGGATGCCCACTCCGCCAAGCTGATCACCTCCGACGTGGACATCACCGACCATCGCTTCCTCACGGGGGAGCGGACGTCGGAAGGCTTCTTCCGCATCGACGGCGGGATCGACCAGGCGATCGCCCGCGGTCTCGCGTACGCGCCCCTCGCTGACCTCATCTGGTGCGAGACGTCGACGCCCGACCTGGACGAGGCGAAGCGGTTCGCAGAGGCGATCCGGTCCGAATACCCGGATCAGCTGCTCGCGTACAACTGCTCGCCGTCGTTCAACTGGGCTCGGCATCTCGACGCGACCACCATCAAGGTGTTCCAACGTGAACTCGGCGCCATGGGCTACAAGTTCCAGTTCGTCACCCTGGCGGGTTTCCACGCGTTGAACCACGGCATGTTCACCCTCGCGCAGGACTACAAGCGTGACGGCATGGCGGCGTACTCCGAATTGCAGCAGCGCGAGTTCGCGTCGGAGGCCGATGGCTACACCGCCGTCCGCCACCAGCGCGAGGTGGGCACCGGCTACTTCGACCTCGTGAAGGACGTCATCACCGGCGGCGGTGCCGCGACCGGTGCCATGTCGGGCTCCACCGAGGAAGCCCAGTTCGAGGGCCGCAAGGCCGTCTGACCCACCTGTCGATCCGATCCGTTGGGGGGCGCGTCAGGCGTCGTCGGACGGCTCGGGGAAGACGCTCATGGACGGGTTGACCGTGCCCGAGGCGAGGGTCCGCCTCGTCGCGAGCAACGCCTCCACGACCACCCAGATGGCGAGGACGAGGAGCACCGCGCCCACGGTGAAGAGGATGGTGTCGGCGCTGTCGTCGAACGTCCACTGGCCCGAGAACTTGCCCAGGTTAGCGACCATGGCGGTGAAGGCCGTCACCAGCATGAAGAGCATGGGGACGCCCGTGAACAGGGGGTTCTTGCCGCGCTGCTTCAGGTACAGCGTCACCGTGAGGAGCGTCAGTGCAGCCAGCAGCTGGTTGGTAGTACCGAATAGCTGCCACAGGACCCGGCCCATGGGCTCTCCGCCAATCTCGTAGAAGGCGAAGAAGGCGATCGCGATGACGGCGATCACCGAGGCCGTGACGCGACCGCTCAGGATCGGCAGGCGGACGGCTTCCCCGATCTCCGCGACGTTGTATCGCAGGAGCCGTGTGGCCGAATCCAGGGTCGTCAGGGCGAATGAAACGACAAGCACGGCGATGAACGCCATCGCCAGATCGTGATCGAATCCCAGTTGCTGAATGAAGCGGGCCGTACCGTCGATGAAGTTCTCCAGGGCAGTCCCCGTGTTCACGTGGTGCCCGTACGCCTTGCCCCACGCAGCGCTGGGATTGTCAGCCGCCATGGAGATGCCCGCCGCCGTGGCGAGGACGGCGAGCAGCCCGAGCAGGCTCTCGCCGACCATGGCGCCGTAGCCGATGAAGCGCGCGTCCGTCTCCTTGTTGATCTGCTTGGACGTCGTCCCGGAGGACACGAGTCCGTGGAATCCGGACGCCGCGCCGCACGCGATCGTCGTGAACACGAACGGGAAGATGGAGGGAGCGCCGGTGGGGTGCTCGTTCACCATGGGCGCGGCGAACTCGGGCGACGCTACGAAAAAGCCGACATAGGCGAGGCCGAGGCCGAGGTACAGGACGAGGGAGTTCAGGAAGTCGCGCGGTTGCAGCAGGGACCACACGGGGAGGATGGACGCGGCGAGTGCGTACGCGAGCAGCGTGACCTTCCAGCCGCCGGCGTCTCCCCAGTGCAGAGGCCACTGGTGGCCTACCCACACGAGCACCAGCTGGATGACGAACCCGGCGAGGGCGAGAGGCAGGAGCTTCACGCCTTTCTTGTAGACGAGCCAGCCGATGATGGCGGCGACGATCATGAGACCGCCGGAGGGCAGGACGGCGGACGCGTACTTGCCTGCGAACAGCCCCGCGATGGCGATGGTGAACACGCCCATGGCCAGGGCGATTCCGAAGAAGATGATCAGCAGGAACAGCAGCTTCGCTCGCGGGCCGATGACGCCTTCGGCCACCTTGCCGACCGACTGACCGCGCGCGCGCATGGACACGACGAGGGCCGAGAAGTCGTGCACGCAGCCGACGAGGACCGCGCCCAGGACCACCCACAACATGGCCGGGCCCCACCCCCAGATGACGGCGACGGCGGGGCCGAGCATGGGCGCCAGCCCGGTGATCGATGCCCAGTGATGCCCGAACAGAACGAACCGGTTCGTCGGCACGTAGTCGACGTCGTCCCGGCAGGAGTGAGCCGGCGTGACCCTGGAGGCGTCGAGTCCGAACACCCGGGAGCTCAAGTGTCGGGAGTAGAATCGGAAGCCGAGGCCGTAGACCAGGAACGCGAGCAGGGTTGCGACAGCGGCGCTCATCGCCAGGGAGTATAGAGGGAGATCACTCCAGGGCGCGCTGCATGAGCGTAGTCATGCGGCGGGCGAAGGTCGCGGGATCGGCGATCGGGCTTCCCTCCGCCAGCAGGGCCTGGTCGTGCAGCAGGCGGAACCAGTCCCCGACCTCCTCGCCGTCGCTGTCGGCTGCGTGCATGAGGTGGAGTTTCTCGACCACCGGGTGGTCCGGGTTGATCTCCAAGATCCGCTTCTGCTTGGGCATGTCCTGTCCCTGGGCGCGGAGAATGCGCTCGATGTGGGCGTGGAGTCCACCCTCGGGGACCACCAGGCAGCACGGTGAGTCGGTGAGGCGATTGGAGACGCGCACCTCCTCGATGTCGTCGACCAGGATCGTCTTCGCCCGCTCACAGAGATCCTCGAGCCGCTCTTCGTTCGCTTCCTTCTCGGCTTTCTCCTCATCCGTGGCTTCCTTGCTCAGGTCCAGGTCGGCCTTCATCGCCGACTTGAGCGGCTTCTTCTCGAACTCGCGGATGCCCTCGACGGCCCACTCGTCGATGGGGTCCGTCATGTAGAGGACCTCGGTGCCGCGCTTCTTGAGCGCCTCGATGTGGGGGCTGTTTTCGACGGCGTCGCGGTTGGTTCCGAACGCGTAGTAGATGGCGTCCTGGTCCTCCGGCATGCGCTCGACATACTCGGCGAGGGAGGTCAACTGCTCCGTCGAGCTTGGCCAGCGCACCAGGTTGGCGAGCCGGTCCTTGTTTTCGAAGTCGGTGTGAAGCCCCTCCTTCAACACCCGTCCGAATTCACCCCAGAAGGCTGCGTAGTCGTCCTTGCGCTTGTCGGCCATCTGCTCGATGGCGGCGAGCACCTTGTTGACCACCGTCTTGCGAATGGTGCGGACGGTGCGGTCCTCCTGCAGCAGCTCGCGCGACACGTTGAGGGGCAAGTCGTCCGAATCGATAACGCCGCGGATGAAGCGAAGGTGATCCGGGACGAAGTCCTTGCAGTCCTCCATGATCATCACGCGCTTGACGTAGAGCCGGACGCCCTGCCGGCGCTCGCGTTCGAACAGATCCCACGGAGCTTGCTTCGGGACGTACAGCAACCCCGTGTACGACGTCGTGCCCTCGATCTGGAAGTGGAGCGTCTCCATGGGCTCGTCGGGCGCGTGCGCGACGTGGCGGTAAAACTCGAGGTACTCCTCATCCTTGATCTCGGAGCGTGGACGGCGCCACAGGGCGGAGGCCGTGTTGATGGTCTCGTCCTTGGTGACGGTCTTCTTGTCGTCGCCTTCGCCTTCTTCCGTCGTGACCTCCAGCAGGATCGGCCAGCTCACGAAGTCCGAGTACTTGCGGACCAGCTCCCTGATGCGCCACTCGTCGAGGAACTCGTGGTGTTCCTCCTTTAAGTGGAGACGGATCTCGGTTCCTCGGGTCGTCCACTCGGGCGCCTCGTCCACGGTGAAGGTGCCGTGCGCTGCCGAGGTCCAGAGCCAGCCGGTCTGGCCCTCGCCAGCCGCCAGGGTCCGGACCTCGACCCGGTCTGCCACCAGGAACGCGCTGTAGAACCCGACGCCGAACTGGCCGATGAGATCGACGCCCGAGACGTCGCTCCCGGCATTGCCCTGGCCGGCCATCGCCTCGAGGAACCCACGGGATCCAGAGTGTGCGATGGTTCCCAGATTCTCGATGACCTCGTCCCGCGTCATGCCGATGCCGGTGTCGATGACCGTGAGCGTCTTGGCCTCTCGATCGGGGGCGAGTTGGATCTCGAGCTCTCCCTCGCCCTCCATGAGCCCCTCGTCGGTGACGGCACGGAAGCGCAACTTGTCCAGGGCGTCCGCCGCGTTCGAGATCAGCTCACGGAGGAAGATTTCCCGGTGGCTGTAGAGGGAGTTGATGACGATATCGAGGACCTGATTGACCTCGGCCCGGAAGCTGTGCTCGGCGCCTGCCGCGGCTTCCTCGGTCTCAGGCTGGGTTTCTTCGCTCATGAGTGCTCCTTGAGGAACACCATGTTGTCGCACGTACGGGCCGCATCAAGGACCAGCCCCCTTTACGTCCCCAGGACGCCCCCCCCCCACCCTCCGCCCGCTGTTCGTCTGGGGCGCCGCCTTGTTCGCCGCGGCGCGGCGTTGTTTGCGTCCGGCGTCGTAACCGCGGAGCGCGAGCTATAGGCCCAGGTCGGGTGCAGCCTCCCGCAGCCACTCTGCCAGACGCGCGTATCCGTCCGCGTTCAGGTGCCAGCGATCTCTGCTGATCTCCGGTGCCAGCCGGCCATCCGGCGCCCGGAACGGCGCCCGGTCCGTATTCACGAACGCGATGGGCGGTTCGGCGTCGGCGCATGTGGCCGCCAGACTGGCGTTGAGGACGGCGAGCTGCGCCGCGCGTTCGAGGGGGGTATCGCGGGCGGCGTTGACGCCGATGATCGCCATGGGGAGGTCCGGGAGCAGGCGTCGCAGATCGACGATCAGCGCTTCCACGTCTCGGACGACATCTGCCACCGGTCGGCCAAGGGTGTTGAAGTCCACGCTGCCGACGTACAGAACCGCGCCCGACGGCTCCGGCGGAAGCGTGCGGGAGAGGCGCTCGCGTAGCTCGTGGACGGGCTCCTCGCCGATCCCGCGGTTGACGGTCCTGGCGTCCGGGAACGACGTCACGAGGGGCCAGAACTGGATGGTCGACGAACCCAAGAACACGACGGCGTCTTTCGGTGGTGATTCCTTCGCGAATTTGGTGAGGCGCGCGCTACGCTCGACTAGTCGAATGCGCCGGCCTCGGGCCCCCGGGTCTTCGGCCAGCCCACCAAACCACCAGACGGCGAGCAGCACGCCGAGGACGATCGGGATGAGGAAGAGCAAGCGGCTCTGCGTCATGGGATCACGTCGCGGGTACGATGTGCGCGAGCGCCTCGGGGGAGGGATCGCGCTTGCTTAGGAACATCGGCTCCAACTGGGTGCGCAACGTCGTGACGGCGGCCTTCGGCTTCGTCACGACGCCGTACATCCTCCACAAGGTGGGCGATTCCGCCAATGCCTGGGAGGTCATCAGCTCCTGGACGGGCGTCCTGATGCTGCTGGCGCTGGGCATCCCCATGGCCTCTTCGAAGATCTTCGCGACCGCCATCGCGGACGAGGACGGGGATGATCTCAACGACGCGGTGTCAGCCTCCGCGGCCCTGTATCTGGTCGTCGCGGCGATGGCGCTGGTGGTCGGAGCGATCCTCTATTTCTGCTTTGACGCTGCGTACGTGCAGCCGGTCGTCACGCAGAACTGGCCGGAGCTGGTCGAAGACGTACGCTTGGCGTTCGCGCTGGTGGTCGTGTTCATCGCGCTCAATTTCCTCGCCCAGCTGCCGATCGGAATTCTCACCGGCCACCAGGACTTCGTCACGGCGAACGTCATCTCGACGGTCGGAGTCCTCGCCAAGCTCGGGCTCATCGTCGGGACGCTCCTGGTGTGGCCATCCGTTGTCGTGCTGGCGCTCGTCACGGTCGGCGTCCTGCTCGGAGAGCTCATCGTCGGCCTGATCGTCGTGCGTAGGAAGTACCCGCAGGTGCGCATTGATCTGCGTCACGTCAACCGCGCCCAGGTCAAGAAGATCATCGGCTTCAGTATCTGGGTTCTGCTCTTGAACCTCGGCATCAAGCTCTGCTTCTTCGTCAACGGGATCGTTCTGGGGTCGTTCGGCGACGCGACTGATCCGTACCAGTACAAGACCGCCAACTACCTGATGGTGATGCTGATCGAGTTCCTCGTCGCCATCGGCGCCGTAGCCTTGCCCAAGGTCGCCCACCTCCAGGTGAAGGGCGATATGGAGGGCATCCGCGCCCTCTACCTGCAGTGGACCAAGGTCGCATTCAGCCTGACGCTGATGGCGGGGCTGTATCTCATGGTGCTCGGTCCCGCGTTCCTGCACGCATGGATGGGCGACAAGTACCAACCCGTGGCCGGCGATTGCCTTGTGGTGCTGATGATGTCCTGCCTCTTGTTCATGCCGGTGCGCGGCGTGTCCATCGGCGTGCTCATGGGACTGGGAAAGGCAAAGGCGCCCGGCATCGTGTTCGTGTTCATGGGCTTGCTGAACCTCGGGATCTCGCTGGCCCTCGTCGTCCCGTACGGCATGCTCGGTGTCGCTTATGCCACGGCCGTCCCGAACGTGCTGTTCGCCGTCATCGTTTCTCGAATCTCATGCCGCGCGATCGGGCTCTCGCTCACGAGGTTCGTGACCCACGTCTGCGTACGCACCGTTATCGGTGCGATCCCCGTCGTGGGTGTGCTGCTGGCCATGAAACAACTCGATCCGAAGGGCATGCCGTACATGGTCGCCCTCGGGGCTGCCCATTGCGCCGTATTCGCGGTCGTGTGGATCGTCTTCGTCTACCGAAACGACCCGCACATCGACGTCGCGGGAAGACTGCGTTCGCTACTGAATCGAAAAGGTTAGGGCGTTCGCCAGCTTGATGTTCCCTGTCGCGTCGATGATGGCTGCCTGGATCGCTCCAGGGGTGCCGATGGCGACGACACCCGCGGGCACCGAGATCGAGATCGCGCTGGTGGTTCCGGACGCGTTCAGGCTGCCGGAGAACCCACCGAACACGTTGGGCAGCGGGGTCGGATAGGAAAGCGAGAAGATCGGGTCGCCCAAGTCCAGCGCCACGTGTCCACCGCCCGGCAGGAACCAGCCTGTGTTCGTGGTCATGGATGCGGCGGCGATGTAGAACCCGCCGGGGTCGGCCGGGCTTGTCAGGGTGAGCGTCGTGGTCTGGCCGCCGGCGAGGCCGCCCGCGGAAGAGAGGACAGGAAGTGGCGGCGCCGTGGGGTCATCGACGCGGAACGGGAACGCGCCCGAAGGCTGCGCTACGCCGCCGGAATTCCAGTTGATGATCGCGTAGTAGGGGCCAGGTGCGAAGGCAGCGCCTCCAGCCGACGTGCCCGGGTGCGAGGCGTAGGACGAGGAGCCGGGGCCGACGAGGATCAGGAGGAACGGGCAGATGAACGGCTGCCAGACGATCGGACCGGTCGGGCTGCCCATCCGGATCTCGTTGATGCCACAGCCGGATTGCAGGTAGCCCGGGATCGTCGCCTGGATGGCGAACGTCAGGCCCTGGCCGGGGGTGGCCGGGTTCGGCGAGACCTGGCAACTGAGCAGGCCTTGGCTGCAAACGGACGCTGCGAAAATACTCACCGCGGCCAGGACGGGAAGGGACTTCATGGATGTGACCCCTGGTGGAATCGGGGAGGCGTGGACGGTTGACGCTGCCGCCAGCTTAACCCACTCACGGTGTTTATTGTGGGGGTTCAACGATCAACTCGCAGAGCGCGTCGGCGAGTTCGGAGGAGCCGCGGGTCGTCAGGTGGATGAAGTCGTAGAAGACATCGAGGCTGGGTTCGAGCACCGGCATGAGGTCGAGGGTCTCCGCGCCCTCTTCGACAGCCACCCTGCCGCTCTCGGTGGCGAGGCGCGCCATGAGATCCGCGGCGACGTCCAGTGAGTAGTAGGTCGTGATCTGTTCGCTGTACGGGTGTCCCTCGCAGAAGTTCCAGAGCTCGGCACGCTCCTTATCGCTCCAGTCCTTTCCGAACCACGGCTGCTGGATGACGATGACGCGGTCAGCGATCTGTAGTCCGCGACGGATGGCTTGGCGAAGCCAGCTGACGTAGCGATCGACCATGGGTGTGGGGTCGGGTGTCGCGTCCTTCACGACCTGCGCATTGGCTCGCATGGCGCGAACCTCGATGAGCTTCTTGCCTACGCGGTCACGGACGACCTCTTTCCGTGTGTTCTTCCAACGACGCAACATCTCGTACAACGCGGTGCGGGTGGGATGCCAGCCGAACCGTTCCTCCGGATGCTGCCCGAAGATCTCGTCCGTCGTGAGCTCGGGTTGCAGCGGCACAGGACACCCGTGACGCATCCAGTTCACGATGTCGGCGGCGCCGATCATGATCCCGATCACGTCGAGACGTGGGTAACGGGGCGCGATCTTGTCGAGCAGCTTGGCGACCGCCTCGCTCGGCCCGGTTCCGGAGCGTCCGATGTTGCCGACGTACGCGTCGCCGCGTCCGAGGCGGGACAGCGTCTCGGGACGACGAAGCCTCCGCTGGAGCTGGCCAGCCCACGACACCTGGTCGTCGAGGAAGTAGCACTCGACGGCGCTACCTCCGCACAGGAGGACACGGAACGTGTCCGCGCCATCGGTGGGCGGCGGGGCGAGGTTCCGTTCACCAGCGGAGTTGATCCAGAAGCGCGCATCCGCGGACAGGCGCGGTAGCGCCTCGCGGTCGATCTTCAGGCGCATGCGGGTCCCCGGCTTCCAGACGTAGTAGCCCGTGCGGTGGAGCGTGACGCGGCAGATGACCTCTGCCGCGAGCAAGGCCGCGGCGAGCGCCATCGGAATCCAGACCCACCCAGACATGTCCATTTCCCCCGGCACCGTATTGTTCCTGTCGACCCGGTGCCAGGGGGGGCTTGTGCTTCCAGCCCGAGATTGGCCAGGGACAGAGTCCGAGGACTCTCCTCGTGTCTCATGTCCTTAAGATGCGGTCGGGAGCCCCAACTTAAGGTAAAAGCTCCGTCACGAGCCATGGCCACCTACGCGGTCGGAGATATCCAAGGCTGCTACGACTCTTTCAGCCGCCTGCTCGATCACGTCGCCTTCGATCCCGGCGTCGACGTGCTCTGGGTCGTGGGCGACGTCGTCAATCGCGGCCCCAAGAGCCTGAAAGTCCTGCGTTGGATGAAGGACCACCAGGACTGCATCGTCATGGTGCTGGGCAACCACGATCTTCACCTGCTGGCCGCCGGCCATGGTCTGCGCGAGAAGAGGGATCGTGACACGTTCAAAAAGACGCTGAAGGCGTCGGATCGTGACGAGCTGCTCGATTGGCTCCGCCATCGACCGTTCGCCCACCGGCAGGACGGTTGGCTGATGGTCCACGCCGGACTGTGGCCATCCTGGAGCATCGACGATGCGCTGGCCTGTGCCAGTGAGGCCGAGGCGATGTTGAGAGCTGACGACTGGACCGACGCGCTCGGCGCGACGTACCGAGACTCTCCGTCGGCGTGGGACCCGTCGCTGACGGGTCACGAGAGGTTCTCGGCGATCGTTCACGGGCTGACGCAGCTTCGGTACGTAACGCCCGACGGCGCATCTACGCAGGGTCATCTCGGGCCCGGCTGGGGAGACGCAGGGGACGCGGTCCCATGGTTCCTCGCACCGGGGCGCCCCGAGCGCAAGGAGACGCTGCTGTTCGGTCACTGGTCGACGCTCGGCCTTCACATGGCTGACGGCGTAGTGGCGCTCGACTCTGGCTGCGTCTACGGGCGCCACCTCACCGCGCTGCGTCTCGACGATCGCGCCGTGTTCCAGGTTCCGGCCGCGGAGGAGTGACCGGCGTGCCGCGCACGACCGTCGTCGGCTCCTATCCGGCGCCAGGGGGCCTCACCGAGGCGTCCCTGGGTGGGGCCCTGGCGTCACTGCTCCGGACGCAGGAAGACTGCGGCATCGACGTCGTCACCGACGGGGAGCTACTGCGCTTCGACCCCTCCCACCCCGAGACGAACGGCATGATCGAGACGTTCGTCGTGCCCCTCGACGGCGTCGCCACCGACATCACAGATGCGGAGGCCGCGGCGTTTGCTGCGCGGGAGGGTGTCACGTTCCGACGCCGTCCTCCAGGCATCGTTCGCGGACCGATCGGGCGCGGATCCCTCGATCTCGCCGCCGCCTGGCACCTGGCCCAGGACCTTACGGAGCATCCGGTCAAGCTCACGCTGACGTCGCCGTACATGCTCGCCAAGACCCTCATGGACGCGCACTACGGCGACCTGCATGCACTCACGTTCGCCATTGCGGATGCCCTCGCAGATGCGGTACGCGAGGTCCCGGCGGCGGTGGTGCAGGTCGACGAGGCGAATCTCACGGGGCACCCCGAGGACGCGTCGTGGGCGGTGGAGACCATGAACGTGGTCCTCGACGCGGCGCCCGGTGAGTGCGGTGTGCACCTCTGCTTCGGGAACTACGGAGGCAAGACCATCCAGGAGGGGTTCTGGAAGGACCTGGTCCCCCATCTCGACGCGCTTCACGCCGACCACCTGGTCCTGGAGACGGCGCGGCGCGATCCGGCCGAGCTCGAGCAACTGCGTCCTCTGCGGGACGACCTGGGGCTCGGCATCGGCGTCATCGACATCAAGGATGCACGGGTCGAGACCCCGGCGGAGGTCGCCGACCGCATCGCGGCCGCCGTCAACGTCCTCGGCGCAGACCGCGTTTGCTGGGTTCATCCGGACTGCGGCTTCTGGATGCTCACGCCTGAGGTGGCTGACGCGAAGATGGGGGCGCTGGGGGAGGGGCGGGACCTCTACCTGGAGCGCGTCGGAGAAGCGTGACGGCGGCGAACACCGCCACGTTCACCACCATCCCAACGAACCCGACGTCCAAGTTGCGGCTGATGTCTTTCCCGCCGTCCCACGCGACGAAGGGTGTGAAGCAGAAGACCGTGGCGAGCCCCGCGGCCATGCCCCACGCGGCGCCCGCGGCCGACCCTCGCTTCAGCCACAGCACATCGACGGTCGCGGGCAAGAGCTGGGCGGAGAACGCGATCGCGAGGAACATCAGGTCAGCGATCATCTTGAGGGGCTTGAAGTCCGGGTCGGCGTTGCCGTGGTGGACCAGCCACAGCGCTAGCAAGGCCACGACGACGATGACGCCGCGGCCGACCCAGGCGCGTTCCCGTTCAGACGCCTGGGGTCGGACGAAGCGGTCGTAGACATCGCGTGTGACCACCGCGGCGAGGGCGTGCAGATTGCTGTCCGCCGTGCTCATGGTGGCGGCGACCACACCTACGGTGATGAGGGAGAGGACCACGACGCCGAATCCGCCCAGGAGTTCCGGGATGTGGTCTTCCATGAGCTGGAGCACGACGCGGTCGTTTTTCTCGATCACGGCGTGGGCTGTGACCTCGCCGTTCACGACCTCTGGTGGGTAGAGGGCGCGGCCTCCGAGCCCAACCAGCATGGATGCCATCAGCGCCAGCGGCAGGACGACGGAGAACACGAGGGCGGAACGCCGCAGCGTCGCCCGCGAGCGCGCCGCGTAGAAGCGGATCCACTGCCCCGGCTGCACCAGGGACGCGGCGCCCGCGAACAGCGCCAGCGTCATGAGCTTGAACGGCGGGTAGCTGTTGGACACTCCGGGGACCGAGAGCGCCTCCGGCGGCAGGGCGGAGACCTTCTCGAGATACCCCGAGATTCCGCCCATGGCGGCCACGGTGGCGATGCACGTGATGAAGATGCCGACGATCATCAGCGTGCCCTGGATCACGTCCGTCCAGGCGACGGATCGCATGCCGCCCAACAGCACGTAGCCCACCGTGACGACCGTCATCAACAGCGCGCCTGTGTCAAAGATCTCCTCGGCGTTGCCCTCGGTGGCGAACACCGTCTTGGCCAGGAACCCGCCGCCCTTGATCTGCATGACGATGTAGGGAACGACGAACAGGAACCCGCAGAGCGCGACCATCAGGCGTACGAAGTGGGAGCCTCCGTAGTGGTCCGCGACCAGATCGGCCGGTGTCACGTAACCGCGCTCGGCGCCGAGCTTGCGGATCTTGCTCCCGAGCACATACACCAGGCACCCGGTGAGCGGCAGGTTCAGCGCGAAGAACAGGAACGCGACGCCGTCCCTGTATGCGGCTCCCGGCAGCCCCAGGATCGCTGCGGCCGAGAACATGGTCGCCATGATGGTGAGGGCCGTCGTCAAGAGACCCTGCCCGCGGCCGGCCAGGTAGTAGTCCTCCTCGGTGAGCTTGGAGCGCCGGAAGCCCACGAGGCCGATGCCCACCAGCACCAGCAGGTAGACAATGAGGGTGGCGAGTTGAACGGTCATCCGTCGCTCTCCTCGTCTGTCCAGACGGTCCGGTACGCGATGACGACGATGGTCAGCTGGACAGCCAGCCAGCCCAGCGCCCAGAGGATCAGGACCGGGGTGCCGAGCGCGGCGACCCGGGGCTCCGGATCATCCAGATCCGGATTCACGAGATAGAGACCGACTCCCGGTCCCATGGCGATCGCCACGAGCATGGCGATGGCCAGGATGCATCCACGGCGGGCCATGGGGCGCATTTTGCAAGATGTGGCCGTTTCCGGCACACGAGAAGATTGGCCGGTCACGGAACAGCGTGCGGAGACAGGAGATGTTGCGGTCTCTCCGGGGGCTTTCACGGACACGTCGGCGTGGTCGTGCGGACTTTGGTGCCTGGCGAGTAGGCCGCAGGCTTCGCCGCCCCTTAAGGTCGAACCCCGGCCATCCCTGGGTCGTTTTCCCCCGGAGCAAGCCGGAGGCCGCGCTCCCCAGGTTCGTAGTGCCCGTTGGAATGGGAGCCCGCCGTCCGTAAGGTAGCGACGCTATGCAGGTAGACGTCTCTGAAATCAAGGAGAAGGTCGCCGACCAGGCCGCGTTGCTCGACCGTATCCGGTCCGAGGTCAGGAAGGTCATCGTCGGCCAGGACGCGCTCGTTTCGCGCTTGCTCATCGCGCTGTTGTGCGGGGGTCACGTGCTGCTCGAGGGGGTCCCCGGGCTCGCCAAGACCACGCTGATCAAGACCCTCGCCCAGGTCATGCGTGTGAGCTTCCAGCGCATCCAGTTCACGCCCGATCTCCTCCCCGCCGACCTCATCGGCACCCTCATCTACAACCCGCAAGACGGTGCCTTCTCGGTGAAGAAGGGGCCGGTCTTCGCGAACGTGGTCCTGGCGGATGAGATCAACCGCGCCCCTTCGAAGGTGCAGAGCGCCTTGCTCGAGGCCATGCAGGAGCACCAGGTCACCATCGGCGATGAGACGTTCAAACTGGACGAACCATTCCTCGTGATGGCGACGCAAAACCCGATCGAGCAGGAGGGGACGTACCCCTTGCCCGAGGCGCAGGTCGATCGCTTCATGCTCAAGGTGCACGTGGACTACCTTGTCCCCGACGAGGAGATGGAGGTCGTCGAACGCGCCCTCGGCGGGGTGCAGGCAGCGGTCGAACCGGTCATCGGCAAGGATGAGCTCGAGGAGGCGCGGCGCGTCCTGCAGATGATCTACGTCGACGAGAAGATCAAGCGTTACGTCATCGACCTGGTGACGGCGACGCGGCGGCCGAAGGAGTCGGGCCTGGATGACCTCTCGCCCCTCATCGAATACGGCGCGTCGCCACGTGCGAGCATCTGGCTCACCATGGCGGCGCGGGCGCAGGCATTCGTGAAGGCCCGCGGGTTCGTGACGCCGCAAGACGTGAAGGACGTCGCGCTCGACGTGCTTCGTCACCGCGTTCTGCTGACCTACGAGGCGGAGGCTGAAGAGGTGACGCCGGAAGACGTCGTCGAGAAGATCCTGGCCAGCGTTCCTGTCCCGTAGGCGTCCCCCCGAAGGAGGCATCCCGTGCCGCTGGACGTCGCCGAGATCGTCAAGAAGGTTCGACGCATCCAGATCGTCGCAAGCCGTCAGGTCGATGACTTGTTGGCGGGTGAGTACCGGAGCGTGTTCCGCGGCCGCGGCATGGAGTTTGACGAGGTCCGCGAGTACAGCCCCGGCGATGATGTTCGCACCATCGATTGGAACGTAACGGCGCGTACGGGCAAGCCATACGTCAAGCGATACTGCGAGGAGCGCGAACTCACCATCATGTTCGCCGTCGATGTGTCGGCGTCCGGGGCGTTCGGCTCCCAGCAAGGATCGAAATTCGATCTGATGATCGAGGTCTGCGCGCTGCTCATGCTCAGCGCCCAGAAGAACAACGACAAGATCGGCCTCGTTCTCTTTTCAGATGAAGTGAAGTCGTACTTTCCCCCGCGCAAGGGGCGTGCGGCGACGCAGCGTCTCATCCGCGAGCTGGTGGCGGCGGAGCCCGATCCTCCGCGTTCGCGCCGTGAGGCGGAGGGCCGGACCGATCTCGCCGCAGTGCTCTCGTTCGTGTCGCGGGTACAGCGTCGTCGCTGCGTCGTCTTCGTGATCTCGGACTACCAGGATGATGGGGATTGGGAGCGGAGCCTGCGCGTCACCAACGCGCGTCACGATGTCGTGGCGATCACGGCGTCCGATCCTCGTGAACGCGCCCTGCCGCCCGTCGGGTTCGTGACTCTGGCGGACCCCGAGACCGGCGAGGTGATCGAGCTCGATACCCGGCACGAGCGCGTGCGCGCGTTGTTCGCGGAGGAGCAGCGTCGTCGTCGGGACGGACTCACCGACCGCATGAAGAAGAGCGGGGTAGACCAGCTCCCCGTGCGCACGGATCAACCGTACACCGCGAGCCTGCACCGGTTCTTTCGCATGCGGGAGGGTCGGGCCCGGTGACGCGGCGCCTGCTGGTATCCGTTGCCGCCGTCGTCCTTTGCAGCGCGTGCGGCGATGCGGAGATACGCGGTCCTGATGTCAGCGTCGGGGTCGCCGCGGCCACGCACGTGCTCGCCGAGGCGTCACTCGGCCCGGTTCGGGCAACCGTACGTACGGACGTCACCGAGCCGCGTTTCGGGGATCGTTTCCAGATGGTGCTGGAGATCGTGCACGACCCGCGTGTCAGGCTCGAGCCCATTGAATTCACCGACCGGATCGGCCACTTTCGGCGGGTCGGTCGCAAGGACCCCCCGCGCACAAGAGGCGGTCCTGTGGTCTACGGGCTCCATGTCGAGCCCGAGCGCACGGGCACGAACATCGGCAAGCTGCCGCCCATCGTGTTTGAGGTCGTCCGAGGAGAGGGGGCCGGCACCGTGCAGGCGCTGCGCATCCCCGCGTTCGAGATGGACGTCGCGGGACTGGCCCCGGACCAGCGGCCGACCCTGGCGGACGTGGGCGATCCGTTGCCTCCGCTGCCGCTGCCACCGCGGGAGCGGGGCCAGCTCACCCTGTGGGTGGCGTTGGCGGGAGGGGCTGTCTTGCTGGTGCTGACCGGGCTCGTCTGGCGGCAGCGTCGCCGCCGCGCGGACTGGATGCCGCCGCCCCTCGATCCACTGGTCGAAGCTCGGCGCGCCCTCGAGGTGCTCATGGGCAAGGGGCTGGTCGAGAAGGGGGCGTTCGCTGCGTTCTACGTCGAGCTGACGGGTATCGTTCGCCTCTTCATCGAACGTACGACGGGGGTGGACGCGCCCGATCGCACCACGGAGGAGTTTCTTCGCGAGGTCGAAGGGCACGAGGCCTTCCCCGTGCAGAAGCGGCAGGCGCTGGGGCGGTTCCTGGAAGCAGCGGACCTGGTGAAGTACGCGGCTCAGGTACCCGGTAGCAACGACGTTGACGAGGCCGTGGACGCGGCCTACGTGTTCTGTGGGTTGAACTCGGAGCAGGCTGAGGCATGCGCGCCATCGATATGATCAGGCTGGCCCATCCGTGGTTCCTCGTCCTGATCCCCGTTCTCTTCGGGGTCCTGATGGTGCGGCGGCGGCGGCCGCGCCCCACAGTGGTCTACTCCAGCCTCGACGCACTGCGGGGGTTGCCGCGGACGACGGCGCAGCGGATCAAGGGTTGGTTGCAGGTGCTCGAGATCGCGGGGTTGGCACTGCTCGTCATCGCCATGGCGCGTCCTCAAGGCGGCCGTGAGGACGCTCGCACGACGACCCATGGCGTCGCCATCCAACTCGTCATCGACCGCTCCGAGTCCATGCGGGCTCTTGACCTCGACGAGAATCGCTGGGACCGGACGCGCGTCTCGCGCCTCGACGTGGTGAAGGAGGTCGTCCGTGATTTCGTCTCCGAGGAGGGTGATCTCCCCGGACGC